>CAUQZV010000030.1:0-21261 GCA_963522415.1 uncultured Veillonella sp.
GTTCCGTCAGTTCCCAGTTTTTCTCTGGACTGTTATTAGCTGCACCACAGCTAGGGCAAACAACTGTGAACTGCACAAGTCCACTGCAATCGAAAGACTATGTGACATTAACCATAGAAACGATGAAAGACTTTGGTGTGCAAGTAACAGAAGATTCCACAGAGGAAGGATATCCAAGTTTTACTATCGAAGAGAGCCAACACTTCCATGGCAATGAGCAATATCCGATTGAGGGGGATTGGTCTAATGGTGCCATTTGGCTAGTAGCAGCTGCTATGACAGGACAATCTATTTCTGTCACAGGTTTACGTCCTGATTCTGTACAAGCAGATAAACGGATTCTTTCCATTTTAGAAAGCGCTGGTGTCACTTGTACGTGGAATGGATCTACTATCACGATCACTGGCAAAGCACATCAACCAATCCATGTAAATTTAGAACAAATGCCAGATTTATTACCGATTCTATCTAGCTTAGCTTGCTCCATCAAAGGAGAATCTACTTTCATCAATGGCGCCCGCCTGCGCTTAAAAGAATCAGACCGTTTAGAAGCGGTAGCACAATTAGTTCGTGATTCTGGTGGTATCGTGCGCATAGAAGGAGATAATCTATATATCACGGGAACAGGCACCCTTACGGGTGGAACTGTAGACTGTGTGAATGATCATCGCCTCGTCATGGCTGGTGCATTAAATGCACTCATCGGTACTTCCCCTATAATTTTGAAGGACAGTGAAGCCATCAGTAAGTCGTATCCTCACTTTTTTGAAGACTGGAAACGATTAGGTGGGCAGACACATACTATATAAATGTATTTAACAAGTAAGGAGTAATTATGGCATCCTATTTCGGTCGCACCGTAAAAGTCTCCACCTTTGGAGCTTCTCACGGTCAAGCTATTGGCGGAGTTGTAGACGGACTTCCTTGTGGGTTTCCAGTCAATCTAGAAACCTTGCAAGATTTCCTAAAACGACGGGCTCCAGGTCAACATCAATTACAAACACAACGAAAAGAAGCAGATATTCCTGAGTTTCAATCAGGTATTGTACAAGGCAGACTGAGCGGTTCTCCTTTGGCTTTCACTATTCAAAATACATCACAACGAAGTGGGGATTACGATAATCTACGAGATGTACCACGCCCATCCCATGCGGATTATACAGCTCGCATGCGCTATGGCGAGTACGTAGATATGCGTGGGGGTGGCCACTTCTCTGCTCGTATAACAGCCCCTGTATGCGTAGCTGGTGGCATTGCTATACAATTATTAGAAACCATTGGCATTCACGTTAGAGCACACTTAGCGCAAGTGGGTACTGTTCAAGATGTGCCCATCGATTATACTAACCCACCTATGGACAAGCTCGCTAGTATCAGCACAGAGGCCATTCCTATGCTAGACCGTGTGCAACGTCATGGAGCAGAGCAGCTAGTATTAGAGCTAAAAGCATCGGGCGATTCTACTGGTGGCATCGTAGAGGTATTTGCCACAGGTTTACCTGTTGGCATGGGGAATCCCAATTATGATGGTATTGAAAATCGCTTAGGCGCTACGCTATTCGGCATGCCTGCAGTGAAAGGTATTTCCTTTGGGTCTGGTTTTTCAGGCTGTGCATCCCGTGGAAGCGTGCAAAACGATCCTTTCATCATCACTGAGGAAGGTGTTCGTACCAAGAATAATAACAGCGGTGGCATCCAAGGTGGTATTACCAACGGTATGCCCCTTGTCATGCAAGTGGGCATTAAACCCACACCCTCTATTTATCATAAGCAAAACTCTGTGTCCCTCAGCAACCATAGTGCAGAAGTGTTGCAAATTCAAGGTCGCCACGACCCTTGTGTAGCCTTGCGCGCTGTTCCTGTCGTAGAAGCTTTGACGGCACTTGTCCTCTTAGATTTTGTACTGGAACATGATCCACATGCATTCCGTCATTTCAGTCATCGTACGCTGGAGGTATAAATGTTTGGATTATTAGGCCGCACCTTGGGCCACACCTACTCCCCCATGATTCATCAAGCCTTAGGAAATACATCCTATGACATATTTGAAATGGAACCAGACCAACTACAAGATTTTTTTAATCGTTCTGACTTGCAAGGCTTAAATATTACCATTCCCTATAAAATCAATGCCTTACAGGCTTGTCATCACATCAGTGATATCGCAGAAGCAATTGGTTGTGTCAACACTATGGTGCGCGAAGCAGATGGTTCTTGGTATGGGACCAATACGGACTATGATGGCTTCCTAGCCACCTTAGATTGGTCTGGTATAGAAGTGGCAAATAAGCATTGTTTAATTTTAGGTGATGGAGCCTCGTCCAATACAGTGCATGTGGCATTGGAAAGATTAGGCGCCGCCTCTATTACCCATATCAGCCGTCATCACTTTCCTACATATGAACACATTGCACAATTTTATGAACGGGCACAGGTAATTATCAACTGTACTCCAGTTGGTATGTATCCTCATTGTCCTGACCAAAGCATCCGATTAGCCCCTTTCACTCACTTAGAAGGTGTTATCGATTTGGTCTACAATCCACATCGTACTGCCATTCTAATAGAAGCGGAATCCTTAAATATACCCCATGTGAATGGCCTTGTATTTCTATTAGCCCAAGCCATGGCAGCTAGCGCTTTGTTTTTACATCGCACCTATGATGAAAGTATCCTTTCAGGCCTATACAAACAATTCCGACGAAACCAAGAAAATATTGTTCTCATCGGTATGCCCGGATCCGGTAAAAGTACCATTGGCAAAGCCTTAGCTAGCCTAATAGGACGACCACTAGTAGATATCGACAGCCGCATAATAGAGGAAGTCGGTTCCATTAGTGATTATATTTTGACGCACGGTGAACCAGCATTCCGTGCTATAGAGTCCAATATTATTGCCAATGTAGGTAAACAAACAGGTCTGATCATCTCCGCTGGTGGCGGTGCCGTCACCATACCAGAGAACTTTGCTCCCCTAAGACAAAATGGACGAATCTATGAAATCTATCGTCCTTTAGAAGAATTAGATACAACGGGACGTGTTCTCTCCTCTGGTGGCATAGAACGATTGCAACAATTGTATACAGTACGGGCTCCCCTATATGCACGATTCCGTCAAGCACAAGTTCTAAACACTGGTACTCCTGAAAGCGTGGCTCGACGCATCCTAACGGACTTACATAGCAATCTAGTTTAACTTGCTATTAAGATATATACTGTATCAGGCTTTCTTTTCTTATATCTATTCATCACTATTGGTTTTCAAAGTTGAATGTATCAGGTAGATTTCTTATAAATATATGCTACTACAATATATACAAACTATTGTCTACATCCTCTAGAAAAAATATATAAAATCATGAGATTATATGAAAGAATGTAATCTATTTTTAAGCATACCCTAAGATATTAATACACGTAATCGGCTTTCAAAGGTGCTTCTTAGAAACATATGAAAGCCTTTTTACTGTCTAACCATAGTAATTCACTAGCATTAATTGACATTCTATAGAAAATAGTTTACTATTATCAAATATAAAAGTTTATATTGTTTAAGGAGGTTTTACTATGACGGACTCGCAACAAGAGTTAAAGCGTGGTCTTAAAAATCGCCACGTTCAATTATTAGCCATCGGTGGTGCCATCGGCACAGGTTTATTCCTTGGCTCTGGGCGATCTATTAGTTTAGCGGGCCCCTCTATCCTCCTCACGTATCTAATTACAGGTATTATCTGTTTCTTCATGATGCGTGCATTAGGAGAGTTATTGCTTTCCAATTTAGATCACCATTCCTTCATCGACTTTGTAGAAGAATATTTAGGTGATCGAGCGGCCTTCATCACAGGTTGGACCTATTGGTTCTGTTGGCTTTCACTGGCCATGGCGGACTTAACTGCGGTCGGATTATACATGCAGTACTGGATCCCTTGGATGCCTCAATGGATACCTGCCCTCGTTGTGCTAGCAGTCTTACTCGTTATGAATCTGACAGCGGTAAAACATTTCGGTGAAATGGAATTTTGGTTCGCTTTAATAAAAGTAATTGCCATTGTATCACTCATCATCATTGGTCTTATCATGATTCTTACAGGATTTACTACCAATGCTGGTGCAGCTGCCTTTGATAACCTATGGAGTTACGGCGGTTGGTTCCCAAATGGGACGATGGGCTTCATCTTATCTTTCCAAATGGTAGTATTTGCTTTCACAGGCATTGAATTGGTGGGCCTCACTGCTGGAGAAACGGAGAATCCAGAAAAAGTTATCCCTATGGCGATCAACAACATTCCATTGCGCATTATTTTATTCTATATTGGTTCTCTTGCAATTATTATGAGTATCTATCCATGGATTGCAGTAGATCCAAATTCTAGTCCCTTCGTGGCTGTGTTTACTGCGGTGGGTATTCTAGCCGCTGCGAGCATCGTAAACTTCGTTGTTCTAACATCGGCAGCATCTGCTACCAACTCCGGTATCTTTTCCACTAGCCGTATGATCTACGCATTATCAAAACGTGGCCATGCGCCGAGTCGAATGAAACGATTGACGAACCATGCTGTACCCTATCAGGCAACACTATTCTCCGCTGCGGCCTTACTATTTACCGTAGTCTTAAACTATGTCATGCCTGAAAGCGTATTTATCATGATTACGTCTATCTCCACATTCTGCTTCATCTATATTTGGGCCATCATCGTCGTATGCCACCTCAAATATCGGAAACAACAACCAGAATTAGCAAAACAATCTACCTTTAGAATGCCATTGTACCCATTCATGAACTACTTAATCCTAGCGTTCTTTGCGTTCATCTTAGTGGTCTTAGCATTACAAAGTGATACACGCATCGCCCTCATGTTTACACCATTCTGGTTCATCCTACTATGGGCCTTCTACTCCATGTTGGCACCTAGCGATGACGACGAAAGCGATACTAACTAACACACAAACATAAAAAAGATCACGATGTACTCCAAACACTATGACTTACCATTGATGAGGAGAATACGGTGATCTTTTTGATTGTACTATGCTTTGACAAATTCATTTATGTGTATGCTATGACAATATCATATGTCGTTCATAGCAACAGAGAGTTATACATAACAATTTTTGTAATTTCTATAAAAATATGGTATACTATATGTAATAAAAAGAAGGGCCACCAACGTGTCGAAGGCGTTAGGCTCATCTCTAAAGTGCTAAAGTAGATACGCCTAACGTATTAAGGTCTAGGAAACCTTATATCGTTAGGCGTTATCATTAATTATTTGAACAAATCAATGATTTGTACTAGTAAGTCTAAAATTAAAATCGTTAAATAGATTTTTTCAAACTTTGTCATAGTACCACCTCCTCCTATAATTAGGAAGAGATGAGCCCAACTCACGTCGGTGATCCTTCTGTGTTTTCATTATAGCATAAAATATGCCAATCGTTATCTTTTGAAAAATATTTTTAGAAAATAGACAAAGTATCCACTAAGGAATGACGCACTAGAGTAGAAGATCTTGCGGCGCCCTTATTGACTAAATCAAACAGTACTAAAAACGAGCAACATATTTCGGAGCAAACCTAACCACTGTATCAGTTTGCGCAGGAATGTGTTGCTCGTTTCCTTTGCTAGGTAAACAATCGCCACAAAATTTCATAGCAAAACAAATGACGCCCACCTGTGGATGAGTTCTTTCCCTGGGGCATCAAAATTAATCTACGCAAGAAACGAGCAACCCCTCATATAGATATGCTATTACAGATGGAGGTCTTGTGGCGTTTCTTTATTACCTAAATGACATATACATAAGAAGAGCACGACATGTTCCTGAGCAAACCTAACCACTGTATCAGTTTGCGTAGGAATATGCCGTGCTCTTCCCTTTATCCTATTCACATAAGAACGCCACAAGACACAAACTACAAGTAGTGCTTGCTCGTTTCTCTTAACGTTGATTCCGCCGAAAGAACTCATACACAGCCAAAGCCGCTTTTTTGTTCATCCCTTCCACGCTCTCCAATTCTTCCAATTCCGCCACTCGCATAGCATCCAAATTCCCAAAATGCTTATACAGCGCTTTTCTTCGTTTCGGTCCTATGCCTTCGATATGATCGAGAACAGATTCTAAGTTCCGCTTTCCACGTAATCTACGATGGTAAGTAATAGCAAATCGATGGGCTTCATCACGTATTTGTTGTAATAATTGTAATTCTGGCGTATGGTGTTCTAGAATAATACTTTCTGACTCCCCTTCGACGAATACTTCTTCGATTCGTTTTGCCAAAGATATGACAGGTACATCAGTAACTCCCATAGCACGGATGACTGGTAATGCTGCATTTAACTGACCTTTACCACCATCAATGATAATCAAATCTGGTATAGGCCAATCTTTTTCATTGCCGTAGCGTCGTTCCATAATCTCCGCCATAGATGCAAAGTCGTCAGGCTTCCCTTGTACTGTTTTCAACTTGAACCTGCGATACTCTCGTTTTACTGGCTTTCCACCTTCAAAGACAACCATAGATGCCACCGTTTCTGCCCCTTGCATATGAGAAATATCGTAACATTCCATACGCTCTGGCAATCTTGGCAAGTCGAGTACTTCTGCTAATTTTTTCACAGCCCCACCGGCTTTATCGATGGTGTATTGCCACTGACGACGGCGTTCTGCCAAGAAGTTCTGGGCATTTTCCTCCGCCATCTTGATCAGGTCTTTTTTATAGCCCCGCTGTGGCACAGATACTTCTACTTGTTGCCCTTTCATAGAGGAGAACCATTCACTAAACAGTTCACGGTCCACACTATCCATAGGCAATAGCAATTCTTTAGGTATGAACGTAGATCCTCCATAATACTGTTTAATGAACTCCGTCATCACTAGCTCTGGACTATCCCCTTCATGTTGGACAAAGTAATTTTCTCGTCCCAATAAACGACCACTGCGAATAAAAAACAGTTGAATGCATGCCATAGGACCATCTATGGCCATACCTAGTACATCCATATCGCCTCGCTGTGTAACCATACGTTGCTTTTCTTGTACCTTTTGGATGCTCAAGAGGTCATCTCGATACTTAGCAGCGAGTTCAAACTCCAAGTCCTCTGAGGCGTGCTCCATCTTAGACGTAATCTCTTGGATTACTTGGACTTGTTTCCCTTCAAAAAGAGCTACAATATCATCGATGTATTTGCGATAGGATTCTACCGTCACATAGTTCATGCAAGGACCTTCACAATAGTGCATATGATATTGCAAACAAGGTCGTTCTACTTTCATACTTTTACAAGTGCGCAATGGATAATAGGAACGCAAGATACGCAGCACATGATGCACCGCTGTGACATCCGTGAAAGGTCCAAAATACTTCGCTCCGTCGCGTTCTAAGCGACGAGTCATAAACAAGCGGGGGTACTCTTCTTGGACCGTCACTTTCACGTAAGGATATGTCTTATCATCTCGAAGCATAATATTATATTTCGGATGATGCTCCTTGATTAAAGTCGCCTCTAGGATAAGAGCTTCCATTTCAGTTTTCGTTTGGATCGTTTCCACATCCCAAGCACGGCGCATCATAGCAGTTACTTTCACAGAGCGATTCACATCTTGCTGCACATAAGACCGCACTCGATTTCGCAAGTTGATGGCCTTTCCTACATAGATGATGCGCTGATACTTGTCACGCCACAAGTAGACCCCCGGTGTGGTAGGCAAATGGCTTACTTTTTCCAGTATATACGCTTGCTGTTCCGTATCACCCATCATCATGTCTTTCTGACTAGAAAGATTAAAGTTCACTTCTTCTGCTTGCAATTGTCTATCGATAGGATTCATGGTGTGTCCTCAGTGGTCAATGGATGTTGCTCCATATAATTCCTAGTTTTCTCTAACACAGGACCTAAGAATTTGCCCGTGTAGCTTTCAGGTAAAGCGGCAATCTCCTCAGGTGTGCCAGTGCCCACAATGGTACCCCCACGAAAACCACCTTCTGGACCTAAATCAATAATATGGTCCGCCGTTTTGATGACATCTAAATTATGCTCGATTACCACCACAGTATCGCCACCATCTGTGAGCTTTTGCAATACCTCTAAAAGCTTGCGGATATCTTCTACATGTAATCCAGTAGTCGGCTCATCCAGAATATATAAGGTTTTTCCAGTACTACGACGAGCCAGTTCAGTGGCTAGTTTCACACGCTGTGCTTCCCCACCAGACAAGGTAGTTGCCGCTTGCCCTAATCGAATATAACCTAAGCCTACCTCTTGTAAAGTTACCAATTTACGGTGAATTTTTGGGATAGCACTAAAGAAGTCTACCGCTTCATCGACGACCATGTCCAGTACATCGGCAATGCTTTTACCTTTGTATTTCACTTCCATCGTTTCTCGATTGTATCGAGCTCCTTTACATACCTCACACGGTACATACACATCTGGCAAGAAATGCATTTCGATTTTGATGATACCATCACCACGACACGCTTCACAACGACCGCCTTTGACGTTAAAGCTAAATCGCCCTGCTTTATAGCCACGAATCTTCGCTTCATTGGTTTGACTATATAACTCACGGATCGCATCGAAGACCCCTGTATAGGTAGCAGGATTCGAACGTGGTGTTCGACCGATTGGACTTTGGTCAATATTGATGATTTTATCCACATACTCTAAACCACGAATCTCCTTATGGGCTCCTACCTTATGATGACTTCTGTAGAGTGCATTGGCTACACCTTTATATAAAATTTCGTTGATCAATGTAGATTTACCGGATCCACTCACACCAGTCACAACAGTAAATAAACCGATAGGGAATTTCACATTCACTTGTTGTAGGTTGTTCTCTTTAGCTCCACGAATCTCTAAACAAGCTTTTGTTGGTTTTCTCCGTTCTTTTGGTAATGGAATATACTTTTGACCACTTAAATATTGACCAGTAATGGATTCTTTCACAGCCATTACCTCTGGTACTGTACCTTGCGCCACGATTTGACCACCATGCTCACCTGCCGCAGGGCCAATATCTACCAAATAGTCCGCTGCTAGCATCGTATCTTCATCGTGTTCTACTACGAGTAAGGTATTTCCTAAGTCACGCAAGCCTTTCAGTGTTTCGATTAAGCGATCGTTATCACGTTGGTGTAAACCGATAGACGGTTCATCTAAAATATATAAGACCCCAACGAGTCCCGAACCAATTTGTGTGGCTAAACGAATTCGCTGTGCTTCCCCACCAGATAAGGTGCCGGCACTGCGGTTCATGGTCAAATAATCTAAGCCCACATTGTTCAGGAATCCTAGGCGAGCATTGATTTCTTTCAAAATTTGTGCCCCTATGAAAGCCTCTCGTTCCGTCAACTGGAGATGACCAAAATAGTCCACCGCTTCACTAATCGTTAACTGTGTCACTTCATCTATATTTTTATCCCCTACACGGATGGCAAGGGATTCTGGTTTCAAACGAGCTCCCTTACAAGCTGTACATGGTTTAATAGACATATAGGATTCAAACTCTTCCCGCATGCTATCTGTAGTAGCCTCTGCATGACGGCGTTTCACCATTGGCAAAATACCTTCATATTCGGTGTGGAATGTTTTCACCTCTCCACGCATATTTTCATAGTCAAAGGTCACTTTCTCAGTACTACCATACATGACTTCTTTTTGTAAGGCTGTAGGCAGTTCTGAAAAACTTGCTTCTAGTGTATATCCATGCGATTTCAACAAGCCCTCTAATTGACGCATGAACCACGCATTAGGATTCGAACTCAATGGGGCTACTCCCCCATCTATAAAAGGAACCGTTGAATCTGGAATGACACGATCTTCATCTACCTCCATGGTACTACCTAATCCCAAACAGGATGGACAGGCACCAAAAGGACTGTTGAAGGAAAACATACGAGGTTCAATTTCTGGCAATGAAATGTGACCATTAGGACAGGTAAAATGAACACTGAATTGGTGGGCTGGGCCGTCTACCTCTTGAATGATGACAAAGCCTTCCCCATGATGAATGGCCGTTTCTAAGGAGTCCGTCAAGCGGCTTTCTAAACCTTCCTTGATAACAAGACGGTCTACAACAATTTCAATATTGTGTTTTTTATTTTTATCTAATTTGATTTCATCCTCAAAGGTATGAATCTCTCCATTGATGCGAACACGAGCAAATCCATTTTTACGAATTTGTTCCAACACTTTTTCATGGCGACCTTTTTTACCCCGCACCACGGGAGCCATCACCATAATCTTAGTACGTTCCGGCAATTTCATGACTAAGTCTGTTATTTGCTCAATAGTCTGTTGGGCAATCTCTTCTCCACAAGTAGGGCAGTAAGCTCGACCAATACGAGCAAATAATAATCGCAAATAGTCATAAATTTCTGTCACCGTTCCCACCGTAGATCGAGGATTACGGCTCGTCGTTTTTTGGTCGATGGATATAGCTGGTGAAAGCCCCTCAATGTAATCTACATCAGGTTTATCCATTTGCCCTAAGAACTGGCGAGCATAAGCAGATAAGGACTCTACATATCTCCGTTGGCCTTCTGCATAAATCGTATCAAAGGCTAGGGATGACTTACCAGATCCACTTAATCCTGTTAATACGATGAATTGATTTCTTGGTAGAGCCACGTCAATATTCTTTAAATTATGTTGACGGGCTCCTTTTATAATTAATTGATCTTTCAAAATAACTCCTATTCTTCATTCATGTCTGACCAAATTTGGCGCAATCTGCCCAATTCATCACGCAACTCAGCAGCTCGTTCAAATTCTAATTGTTTTGCCGCTGCTTTCATGAGGCGTGTGGTCTCTTCAATGGCATTAAACACGTCTTCTTTCGTTTCGTATTGTGGCTTCATTGAAAGTGACTGCACTGTTTCTGCCACTATCCCTGTCGGCGCTGTACTATCATACACCACAGGACTATCTGCTTTAGGCTTGCGACCTTTTTTAGAAGCAGCAACTTCTCCTTCTACTTTGGTCAACTCAATTAAGTCTTTCACTTCCTTGCGCACTGTGCGTGGCGTAATACCATGCTCTGTGTTGTAGGACTCTTGCAGAGCACGACGACGTTCTGTTTCATCCATGGCACGTTGCATAGAGCCTGTGATGCGGTCCGCATACATGATAACTTTCCCTTTTTCATTACGAGCCGCACGTCCTATAGTCTGAATCAAGGACGTATCACTGCGCAAGAAACCTTCCTTATCGGCATCTAAGATAGCCACTAAGGATACTTCTGGCATGTCTAAACCTTCCCGCAGTAAGTTAATTCCTACGAGGACATCAAATACACCAGCTCGCAAATCACGAATAATATCGGCACGCTCAATGGTGGCAATGTCGGAGTGTAAATAGCGTACTCGAATCCCCATCTCTTTTAGGTAATTCGTTAAGTCTTCTGCCATTTTTTTCGTCAATGTAGTAACTAGGACCCGTTCATCTGACTTCGCACGGTCTTTAATTTCCCCTAATAAATCATCCATCTGCCCCTTAATAGGTCGGATTTCGATAATAGGATCTAGCAAACCTGTTGGACGAATGATCTGTTCCGCCACATTCGTCTGCACTTCCATTTCATAAGGTCCTGGTGTAGCCGATACATAGACGATTTGATTGATTCGTTCCACAAACTCTTCAAATTTTAAAGGTCGATTATCCGCTGCCGATGGCAAGCGGAATCCATAGTCGATCAAATTATGTTTCCGCGCTTGGTCACCATTATACATGGCACGAATTTGTGGCAATGTCACATGGGATTCGTCAATGATGATAAGAAAATCATCTGTGAAATAGTCGATGAGCGTCATAGGTGCTTCCCCCGGTTGACGGTTGGACAATAGACGGGAGTAATTTTCAATGCCTGAGCAATAGCCCATTTCCTGCATCATTTCAATGTCATATCGTGTGCGTTGCTCCAAGCGTTGCGCTTCTAAGAGACGGCCATTTTCATTAAAGTATGCCAAACGTTCAGCCAATTCTGTCTCGATGCGCCCAATGGCAAGGTCTAACTTTTCCTTCGTCGTTACATAGTGAGAAGCTGGATAGATAGCCACGTGTTTACGCTCTACGATAACATCACCTGTAAGCACATCGATTTCCACTAAACGATCAATTTCATCTCCGAACATTTCTACTCGAATGGCTCTTTCACTGGTACCGGCAGGGAAAATTTCCAACGTATCTCCTTGTACTCGGAAAGTACCTCGTACAAAGTTCATATCATTACGAGTATATTGAATAGATACCAATTTACGAAGAATGTCGTCACGGCTATATTCCTGACCTTGTCGCAAGGATACACAAAGCGTGCTATAGTCCTCTGGGTCTCCTAAGCCGTAGATGCAGCTGACAGATGCGACGATGATTACATCTTTCCGCTCAAATAAATTCATTGTCGCCGAGTGGCGCAATTTATCGATTTCTTCATTGATGGATGCATCTTTTTCAATGTATGTATCCGTAGAGGCAATGTACGCCTCTGGTTGGTAATAATCGTAATAGGATACGAAGTATTCCACTGCATTCTTAGGGAAAAAGCTTTTGAACTCGCTAGCCAATTGGGCTGCTAATGTTTTATTATGGGCAATGATCAAAGTCGGCTTTTGTACAGCCTCGATGAGTTTAGCCATGGTATATGTTTTTCCCGTGCCTGTAGCACCTAGTAATACCTGTGCCCATTCCCCTCGTTCAATACCGTCCGCCAAAGACTGGATGGCCTTCGGCTGGTCACCCATCGGTGAATAGGGGGCCTCTACTTGAAAAGGAATCCCTTCTTCAGGAAAATGATGCAATCCGCTCATAGTCCCTCCTTATATTCTCTATCTGTAAACAAGTAATATTCACTTGTATCTATATCTAGTAACTTCTATATTATATCACGAATACAGAAAATATTATATCGTATGTTCGATACAATAGCATGCTAGAGTCACATACAATTTTCCCACCCCTGCAGGATATTGTGACATTATATTAATCTCTCATCAAATAATACAATACACCTGAATATAAGTAGATGATTACATAAGGATAAGATATAACCAGTAACAGTAGATAAAAAGAAAAAGCTGAATACAAGATTCAACTTTTTACTTATCTGTTATACTGTCTACTACCTAAGAAGTTCTACACTCCTAAATAGACATTGCAATATACCATTCCTTTTGTCCGTTTCAGTCTTATAGTGGTTTATTCATACCACTATCACAAGGTAATAGATAACCCATATATGTTACAGTAATACCCATGCGCACTCTGTAAGACTATCCCTTGCCACGAATCCGGCGCAATTCTTCTTCAGTAATCGGCGTATCTCCTTGCAAGGTTTGTGTGGCTGTGTCATCACCTTCTAACATTTCGATGAAGATGGCAATACCACAATCAGATAAATGATGACTTTCATCGCCATGGTCATGTTCTAAAGACTGCTTCATATTCTCCGCAATACGATGGACAAAGTTCCATTGCTCATCGGTGTAGCTTTCAATACGGCTAGCAATTTCTTTCCAATTACTTAAGAGTAAGCGTGTAAGAGGTCTGTACAAATCACCGCCTACAAATTCCATAATATCTACAGCACATTCAATACTGTCTCTATCGATACCATAACCATTCATTTCATTTTGGTCCACCACATAGTCATATAATTGTTTTCTAGTCATGGTCCACTATTCTCCTTTGTCAAAGAGGGCATTAGCAAATTCTTTCGCATTGAAAGGACGTAAATCATCCATTTGCTCACCCACTCCAATCCAACGCACAGGAACTCCCAACTCTTCTTTGATAGAGATAACTACACCACCTTTTGCGGTACCATCTAATTTAGTCACCACAATCCCTGTCACAGGTACTGCTTCACCGAATAGTTTTGCTTGACTCACCGCATTTTGACCTGTCGTACCATCCAGTACTAATAAGGTTTGATGCGGTGCACCTGGAATTTGTTTGTCTGCTACACGGCCGATTTTTTTCAACTCTTCCATAAGGTTTACTTTTGTGTGCAAGCGCCCTGCTGTATCTACAATGACTAAGTCTGCTTCTTTAGCAACTGCTGAGGCACAGGCATCG
Source organism: uncultured Veillonella sp. (assembly GCA_963522415.1). Taxonomy (GTDB): domain Bacteria; phylum Bacillota; class Negativicutes; order Veillonellales; family Veillonellaceae; genus F0422. The sequence continues at coordinate 14,075 of CAUQZV010000030.1, forward strand.
AATACCACTGCTGCTGGATCCGCCCCTTCCTTATGTTTTACAATGGATACACCCACGCGATCGGCCCAAATGGATAATTGTTCAGAGGCAGCTGCCCGGAATGTATCCCCTGCTGCAATGATTACTTTTTTACCTTGCTCTGCATAGTAATGAGCTAATTTCGCAATGGTTGTTGTTTTACCAACACCATTCACTCCCACTACCAAGATTACTTCTGGTTTGTGGAGCTCCAACACTTCTTCTTGGGCTCCTAGCATTTCTGTAATACGCTCTTCCATGAAAGGCATCACTTCGCTAGTATTGTTGATAATCCCTTCCGTAACACCACGACGGATTTCTTTCATTAAATAGGCCGTTGTTTTAGGCCCTAAATCACCTACTAGCATAGTAGCTTCTAAATCATCTAAAAAATCATCATCAATTTCTGCATAACCGATAACGATGGTTTCTACTTTTTTTACAAAATTATTTTTTGTCTTTTCTAAGCCCGCTTTCACACGGTCAAAAAAACTAAATGCCATAGTCGTCATTCTCCTTTACTTCATCAAAGGCTACTGTTAATAAACGTGACACCCCTCGTTCCACCATAGTCACCCCTTGTAAGACATGAGCTGATTCCATGGTCCGTTTACGATGAGTCACCACGATAAATTGTGTGGCATCCCCCAAGTTATGCAAATATTGGCTAAATCGTTCCACATTGGCATCATCTAAAGCGGCATCTACTTCGTCAAGTACACAGAATGGAGCTGGTCGATAATCCAGCAATGCAAACAATAATGCAATGACCGTCAATGCTCGTTCCCCACCAGATAATAAGCTCAATTGTTGGCGCTTCTTTCCTGGCGGTTGGATATAAAAATCAATGCCACTTTCTAAAATTGATTCTGGATTTGATGCTACAATTTGCGCTGTACCGCCGCCAAACAATTGAGCGAATACATGTTGGAATTTCTCTCGAATATCGCTTAAAACACCTTGCAACTGTTCAGACATAGCCCCATCAATTTCAGCAATAACGCCTTCTAGTTGCTCTTTCGCTATCACTAAATCCTCTTTTTGTGCATGATAGAATGCTAGCTTTTCTTCCGCTTCTTCATATTCTGCAATCGCATTAGGATTGATAGCCCCTAAGTTTTCAATCTGTTTTGCCAAGCTCGCATGTTGTTGTTTCCACTCATGTACGGAGCCACCTAACTGTATATTCTGTGCCTCTTGTTTAGTATACCCTAAAGCACCCAATTGTTCCAATGCTTGTTCGCCTTGTAGTTGATATTTTGTTAACCCTTCTTGTAGGTCCACTAGTTTTTTCTGTACAATTCGTTGACGCTGTTCTTTTTGATTTCGTTCTTCTTGCAATTGACTTAATTGCAATTCCCAAGCACGTACTTTTTCTTGTCCGCCTTTACGAGCTTCTCCAATGGCTGCTATCCGTTTTTCTATTGCTTGTTTCTCTGATTCTAATGCTAAAGCTGGTTCACCACCTAAGCGTATGGCGTCTTCACCTAACTGATCCAATCTTCGATCTAAACTTGTAATTTCTACTTTTTTATCTTTGATGTGTTGTTCTAATTGAGCTAATTCTTTTTTGCTTTGTTCTAACAATAATCTAGATTGTTCCCATCGTAAGCGTACTCCTTGCAATTCTTCATTTTGTTCACGTTCTAGGTCTTGTAAAGTTTTCTCTTGAGCAACTAAGGTTGCGACTTGCTCTTGATATCCTTCTCGATTCTCTAACTGTGAAAGTTCATCTGCTAGCCTTTTAATATTCTCCCCTAAGGTAGTTTGCTTTTCTTGAACCTTTTGTAGCTCCTCATGATAGGTCTGCACCATTCCACTTAAGTTAACTTGTTCTCCTTGGAAGCGTTGTTGCTCTTGCTGTAAACTACGCAACTGTAATTCTTCTTGTTCATAGGTTTGACGTAATCCCTTACCAGACTGTGTCAAAGCTTCTATTTCTTTGTCTAGTCCTTGTAAAGTCTGTTGCAACACCTGTGCTGTATCACGTAATGTATGAATATCTTGCTGCAATGTATCTTGCTCTTCTTTACGAGATAAGATAGATACTTTTTTCCGTTTCGTAGCACCACCCGTTAAGGCACCACCTGGTTGCAATTGCTCTCCTGTTAAGGTAACAATCCGCAATTGTTGATGATATTCTTTTTGCAATGCTAATCCATGATCCAAGGTATCTACAATCAAAGTACGCCCTAATAGCTGATTAAATACGCCTGTATATTGTATATCAAATTGAATGCAGTCTACACCTAATCCCAATACATAAGGCGATGTTAAGGCTTTATGATCCAGACGTTTTCCTCGTACCATATCCATAGGCAAAAAGGTAACACGACCACCTTGTGTGCGTTTTAAGTATTGTACTGCTTCGGAAGCAATCTTTGCTGTCTCTGTGATAACTTGATGAATAGCACCACCTAAAGCAGTTTCAATGGCCACTAAGAATTTTTCTTCCACAGTGAATACATCACCAATAGCTCCACGAATATGTGAAGACCAAGATTCTTTCGCTTGTAACACATGTTTTGTTCCATCCAGATAGCCTTCGTGTAGCTCTTCCCAGCTATGTAGCAGTTCTAAGCGTCCTTCTTTAGCTTGCAACTCTCTCTGAGTTTCTATAAGTTGCTGATTTGTTTGACTGCGTTTGCTCTCTATATTTGACAAAGATTGACGGGCTGTCTGCAATGCTTCCTGTGCTTCATTGACAACCTGTTGTTGCTCCTCTAATTGCACTTTTGCCTGTGTCATAGATTGCTCTAAATCTTGCAAGGTCGCTTGTAAACGTTGCGCATCATCTTTCTTTTGTGTTTCTAACTCTTCCGCTCTTGCTAATTGATGGCGAGCTTCTTCCAATTCACGAACAACACGAATATGACGCTCATGAGCATGCTGCTCCGCTATGCGCATACCATCTAAATCAGCCTTCACTTGGCTAAGAGAGTCTCGAGTGCTTTGCAAATTAGATTTAGCCTGTTTCACATCTTTGCCAATAACTTCTAAAGTATTTTCTTCCTCGTTCAGGGATGCTAAATCAAGGTCATACTGTTGCACTTTCTCTTTCAGTTCTTCCTTCCAAGTTCTTAACTGTTCTTCCCCATCTTTTAACTCTGCCACCATATTGGCTTCTTTTAGACGAGCCACTTCAATTTGCCCTGTGAGCTCTCCCAGTTTGCCTTGCAGGGTAGCATATTCATCTTCCATACTTTGTTGAGTTTCACGAAATGCTTGCAATTCATTTTGTGTCGTCTTATAAGACTCTTGGATCACATCTAAAGTAGATTCTAATTCTTCTTGCTCACGAAGATAGGATAAGTTTTCATTCTCTTGTCGAGTAAATAGGCGATCTGCCGTTTTATAATCATGAAATGCAATGGCCCCATCATAGCTGCGTTTCTCTTGTGATAATGCATTGTACTCACGTGTTACATTAGCTTTTGCTTCTAATTCCACTAATTGATCTCCAAGAGTACTCATTACATCATCTAAGCGTTCCATATTACGATCTGTACTATTGATGCGTCGAATAGCATCTTCTTTATTCATTTTAAAGCGAGAAATGCCTGCCACATCTTCAAAAATTAAGCGCCGTTCTTCTGGTTTACTATTCAAGATAGCATCGATACGATTTTGTCCGATAATGGCCATAGAATCTTTGCCCAAGCCTGTATCAGCTAATAATAGATGAATATCTTTCAACCGGCAATTTCTCTTATTGATTTGGAACTCACTTTCACCATTTCGATACATACGGCGTGTGATAACTACTTCAGCTAATTCTTTACCCAAAGTGCCATCAGTATTATCAAAAACTAAATTTACCTCTGCCGTATTATGTGGGCGACGAGCTTCTGTGCCAGAAAAAATAATATCTTCTGCTTTTTGTCCACGCAAATGACGTACATTTGATTCCCCTAATACCCAGCGGATCGCATCAGTAATATTGCTTTTACCACTACCATTAGGACCTACAATCCCAGTCATGCCTGGAGAAAAAGACACTACAGTTTTATCAGCAAAGGATTTAAATCCTTTCATTTCTAATCGCAATAATTGCATGACTGCTTCCTTTCTATCTATCAATAGGTATCTTCTAAAATTATACAATGTCTATAGTTTTCATTCTATACTTTATACTTATACCTATGTTCCACACTTTATCACATACTATCAATAAAAAACATGGTACAACCCACAGTTATATAACTGTAGGAGTCCCATTATAGAACCAAGCTATATAATATATCATCTATCATGACATGTACGATTCCAGTATTGTTATCTTCTACTTTTTCTTTCCAAGCCCATTCTATCTGCTCATATTCCTGTCTAAAGTAATCTATATTTCTATTCTTCAATCCACGTACCTTTGATGTGAAAGGTCTTGGGTATTCCAATGTAACCTTATGAATCACACCAAACACCTCTAGGTGTTCTTCTACTGTTTGCTGTATCTGCTGACGCCATTCATAATTGACAACTAATTCTCCAAAGGCAGGAGCGTAGGGACCTCCTACAATACCACGGCCAGCATCAAAATCTTCTGTACTTTGTAACCCTACACGTATTACCTGTGTACCTTTACGTTCTAAATAAGCTTTTAAAAAGGCACTATATACCACTGCTTGTTCTATTGTTAACGGTACATAACTACCTTGACGAACACGGTCAGCTAATTCTGTATCTTCAATAACAATCACAGGATAAATTCGACACAAATTCGCCTGTAAGTGACCGGCTTTCACCGCCGTTTTTACCAAAGTAGTCCAAGTTTCACCGGGCAATCCTGGAAGCAATTGTATGCCCAAGGTTATCCTTTGGTCACGTATCATCTTGCACGCCTGTTCAACATCTGCTACCGTATGCCCCCGTTTTGCTTCTACTAGCATAGACTCATCTAATGTTTGTACACCTAATTCAACAGTTCGTACACCACTCTCGTAAAGCTCTGCCAATCGTTCTACTGTTATGGCATCCGGTCTCGTAGATAATCGTATTCCTTGGATGATTCCTTGCTGAAAGGCTTCTTTAGCTGGTGCTAATAAGGTATCTTGCAGTTCTTGTGGGATAGCCGTAAAGCTACCGCCAAAGTATGCCACTTCCCATTGTCCTTTGTGACCTTGTTCAGAGATTGTCTCACGAATAGACCTACGGATAGTATCCACCGATACCATTTCTTGTTGGCCAGATATACGTGGTTGATTACAAAATACACAAATATAAGGGCACCCAATATGAGGAATAAAAAATGGAAGTAGTCTAGTTTTCTCTTTTTTCACTTTTCTCATAGGATCCCCCTTAACTATAGATATTTCGTATATATAACCCTCATCAAAGAAAAAGGGAGTGGTTCCCCACCCCTCAATCCTTACTATTGTATAAGCTTTTCATAAGCCTCTTTTGCAGCTGCTTGAGCTGCTACTTTTTTATTTCGTCCAGAACCTACTCCTGATGGTACTCCATCAATGACTACTTCCATAGTAAAGAACTTATTATGATCCGGTCCTTCCTCATTAATGACATGATACCGTATCACAGATTCTCCTTTTTGTTGTACCAACTCTTGGAGCAATGTTTTAAAATCTTTTCCTACTTTTCCTGAAAGTGCCATTTGGAGATATCCATGCAAATGACTCAAAACGAACTGTTTTCCTACTTCGTACCCACACTCTAAATAGATAGCTCCTAAGACAGCCTCAAAGGTATCTGCTAAAATAGAGTTTCGTTCCGCTCCACCGCAATGACGTTCTCCTCTACCTAGTCGTAAGTAGGCACCTAATTCCAAAGTGCGACTACATTCAGCTAAAGAGCCCTCACATACAGTACAAGCTTTTAAGCGAGTCAGTTCACCCTCAGTCATTTCTGGATATGTAATAAATAAATATTCCCCTATGATAAGATCTAGTACAGCATCACCTAAAAACTCCAAACGTTCATTATGATGTTCATGGGATAACTTATGTTCATTCGCATAGGAAGAATGTGTTAAGGCACGATTTAAAGTGCCTATATTTTGTAATGGCAAATGTAAATTCGCAACAAGCTCGTGAAGTGATTCTTCACGAGCCTTGCTAATTACTTTGCTACTTTTAGGAGCATTCACAATTACGCCTCATAACGACGAACAACGATAGTACCGTTGTGTCCACCAAAACCGAAAGAATTGGAAAGAGCTACATCTACTTTCATATCACGAGCTCCGTCAGATACATAATCTAAATCTAATTCTGGATCTGGATTATCAAGATTAATTGTTGGATGCACTTTGCCAGTTTCAATAGCCATTGCCATAACAATCGCTTCGATAGCACCAGCCGCACCTAATAAGTGACCTGTCATAGATTTCGTAGAGTTTACTGCTAATTTGCTAGCATGATCTCCAAATAATTGTTTAATTGCCAATGTTTCATTTGCATCATTAATGGATGTAGATGTACCATGAGCGTTGATATAATCAACTTCCTCAGGTTTGATACCTGCATCATTCAATGCTAATTCCATACATTTACGAGCTTGTGTACCACCTGGTGCTGGAGAAGAAATATGGTATGCATCGCCATTTGTGCCATATCCAACTACTTCAGCATAGATATGAGCACCACGTGCTTTTGCATGTTCTAATTCTTCTAATACAACAATACCTGCACCTTCACCCATTACAAATCCATCTCGATCAGCTGCAAATGGACGGGATGCTTTTGTAGGCTCATCATTGCGTGTAGACATAGCTTTCATGGATGCGAAACCAGCTACTGCTGCTGGAGAAACTGCCGCTTCTGTACCGCCAGCAAACATTACATCTGCCTGACCATGTGCAATCATACGGAATGCTTCACCGATTGCATTAGTACCAGAAGTACAAGCTGTAACAACTGTTTCTACTGGTCCTTTTAATCCTAATTGAATAGATACACGGCCAGATACCATATTGGCAATCATCATAGGCACCGCAAATGGGCTTACACGACCTGGACCTTTTTCAAATAAAGTTACATATACATCATGGATAGAATCAATACCGCCGATACCTGTACCAACTACAGTACCACAACGATCTGCTTCTTCTTTGTCTAAATCTAAATCAGCATCTTTTTGTGCAAGCACTGCCGCTGCAATAGCAAATGCTGCAGAGCGGTCCATACGGCGCGCTTCTTTTTTATCAATTCCAAATT
>CAUQZV010000031.1:0-21019 GCA_963522415.1 uncultured Veillonella sp.
AGATATATAGTATCACATTTACAACATATGTCAAGTGAAAAATTGGTGAAAGTTCAGTAAATACCGTATTAGTCAAAAAAACAAACTTTTTGATTGTCTGGTTTGGTGAGGTATTTCATGGTCTGATTCGGGCAAAGGGAAGAGCACGGCACATTCCTCCGCAAACTGATCCTACGGTAGGTTTGCTCCGGAACATGCCCTGCTCTTCTGAGGTTCTCATCAATTAGTATATTAACTTGACATACCTCACCAACGCATCCAATTGGGTGGAAGTTTGAGGGCGAGCGTTGTATTGATCCTCTACGTTAGTTCTTACATAGTGCATTATATAGACATACCTCACTAACGCATCTACTCGGTGTGAGATTTAATCGACGTATACGCCCTTTTAAAATTGTATAGTCATAGAATTGATAGTATAATGATATTACGATTATATATTGGCATCTATTAAGATATTAGGCTTTGTAAGATGCTAGGCCTTAGCTTAGTCTTGTTTTAGATTAATGATTTCTATAAAGGAAAGGTAGTATATGAAATTTATTGTATTACAACGTGATGACATTGAAAATTTTATTCATGTCAAGCAAGCACAAGTTCATGATTTAATAAACGAAGAATATCATAACGAATTAGCACAGATATTGGATTATGTAAAACACGAAGAGCAATTACAGTTCATAAAAAAAAGTAGTACACTCCTACCTAAAGGACTACGACTGCTGTATGTCCCACCATTGGAAGCACTTGGTATCACTACAGGTGAAATTTCCATATCATTAGAATGGACTGGATTAGAAGAAGATACGTTATACCTTATCAAGGACGATGCACCATTAAAACTAAGAATCACCAACCCTAAAGCTGGCGTGTATTACAAAACCATTAAATAGTAATCTATTTCCATTAGGAACGCAGTTAAGCGTAGTAGCCTATGGCGAATCTTATCAACTAAATTACACAAACACTAGAAGAGCACGGTGTGCTCCGAACAAACATTATGAAATACCGTTTGTGAGGAGTATACCGTGCTCTTCCTTTTAATATATTTAGTTTAGTTAGCCACAGGCTACATAACATCACAAGTGACGTTTTACTGAAATGGATTCCCCAATCGTTGTAATACATGCTCGAATTTCTCTTTTGGCTTCGCATTGGTGCTATACCATTCTAAAAGCTCTGAGATTTTCTGTTCTGCTTCTTCTGGGGATAATCCTTCTAGCAAGGTAATTGCTTTTCGAGGCAAGGCACCGCTTGTGCCACCTGCTACTAAGGTAAAGCCATTTGGTTTTCCCACTAGGCCGATGTCTTTGATCATGGATTCAGCGCAGCATCGAGGGCAACCGCTGATGCCGATGCGAATTTTGTTCGGCATATCTTTGCCGTAATGTTTTTGGTCTACCATGGTCGCCATCGGAATGGTTTCCAAAAAGGCATGGCTACATCCATCTGTACCTCGGCAGGCTACGATGGAGTTCACCGATTTATGTTGTACTTGCACCACTCCATCTGGTAAATGTTCCAAGATGGATTCCTTTTGTTCTTTTGTAATATCATAAATTTGAATGCCTGTAGGAACGATACGGAACTTTCCGTTATGTTCTTTCGCTAGGCTAAAAATTGCCTCCATTTGTTCGTATGTGAACTCACTGAATAAGGCATGTAAAATAACTGCTGTTTTCATAAAACTCTCCTAAATTAACTGTATGGGCGTACATTCCTACTTAGGACGTAAGGAACTGACTAAACACATAATTCCCGTGCTTGGCCCCTTCCTTAGTGAGACGATATGCATCATCTTCATAAACAAGCAATTGTTTACGCATTAGATCTGTTACAACAGATCCATATATACTGTGAAAGTCTAAATTAAATCGACTTTCAAACAAACTAGGTTCTAACCCCCACTTAGTGCGCAACGCAAGAAAGCTAAAATCTTCATAGTCACGAGGGCTCGTGATAATTTCTTCCTCTATACATGGACTTTCACCCATTTCAATCTTATGGATGTAAGGCACCACGTAAGGAGTATTCTGAAAGCGCCGATTCCCCACAAAAGAATGAGCGCCGGCACCAAAGCCGATGTAATCAGCGCCATGCCAGTATTTGATATTATGACGACTGAAAGCCCCATCTTTACCAAAACTAGCAATTTCATATCTATCGAACATCTGTTTTTCTAACCCGTCTACAAGGTAGTCGTACATCTGTTCGCATATATCTTCAGACGGTAATATGACCGAATGATCCATGACTTGGCGATGTAATAAGGTACTAGGTTCCACTTGCAGGCCATAGATAGAGATATGATTTATGGGCAAAGATTGAATGATATCTAGATTATAAGAAATGTCTTCCAATGTTTGCCCGGGTAATCCATAGATCTGATCAATGCTAATATTCCAGAACCCTACCTTATGGGCATCTAGGACAGCTTGTTGTGCCATCTTTGCCGTATGAGTTCGGTGCAATACACGTAAATGGTCATCACGGAACGTTTGCACACCAAAGCTGATGCGGTTGATGCCAAGCTCATATAAATGTCGCAAGTATTGTGTGTCTACTTCACCTGGATTTGCCTCTATAGTAATTTCCACATCGCTGTTGATGGTGTAATATTTGTACACCGTTTCTAAAATACGACTTAGTTCCTTGATAGACAACACTGTCGGTGTACCACCACCGAAGTAAATCGTATCGAAGGGCTCTGTCCCCAACAGGGATTGACTAGACTCAATCTCTTGTCGCAACGCATAGGCGTACACATCAAAATAGTCCTCTAATCCTTGGTATGAAGGAAAATCACAATAGGTACACTTTTGACGGCAAAAGGGAATGTGGATATACATTCCCCTATCACCTACTGGAATACGATTTGTATTCATTAGTTTTCTACTTTCAAAATCGCCATGAATGCCTCTTGTGGAATCTCTACAGACCCTACAGCTTTCATCCGTTTTTTACCTTCTTTTTGTTTTTCTAGCAATTTACGTTTACGGGAAATATCACCGCCGTAACATTTTGCCAATACGTCTTTACGCCAAGCTTTTACCGTTTCACGAGCTACAATTTTTGTGCCCACTGCCGCTTGGATTGGAATTTCAAAGTTTTGACGTGGAATCAATTCTTTCAATTTCTCAGCGAGAGCACGGCCACGTAATTGAGCGCGATCTTTGTGAACAATAATACTCAAGGCATCGACAGGATCTCCGTTTAGCAAGATATCCATTTTTACCATTGGAGATTGTTGGTAGCCAATCAATTCGTAATCCAAGGATGCATAGCCTTTCGTAGCAGATTTCAATTTATCAAAGTAATCGTAAATGATTTCCCCTAATGGCAAATGATACACGATGGATACACGGCTTTCATCAATATATTCCATGCTGATGTATTCCCCACGTTTGTCTTGTGAAAGTTCCATAATGGCCCCCACATAATCTTTAGGAACGATAGTGGTAGCCTTTACATATGGCTCTTCTACATAGTCAATTTCAGTTGGTGGAGGTAATTTAGCAGGGTTATCCACTTCGATGACTTCCCCATTTGTTTTGTATACCTTATAGTTTACGCTTGGAGCAGTCGTAATCAAGGATAGATTATACTCCCGTTCCAATCGTTCTTGGATGACATCCATGTGTAATAGTCCAAGGAAACCGCAACGGAATCCAAAACCTAGTGCCAAGGATGTTTCTGCTTCGTATTCTAAAGCAGCATCGTTTAGATTTAGTTTTTCTAAGGCATCCCGTAAGTTTTCATAATCTTTGGAATCTGTTGGGTATAGACCACAATATACCATAGACACGGCTTTACGGTATCCTGGTAATGGTTCTTCAGCTGGATTATCTGCTTTTGTGATCGTATCCCCTACACGACAGTCACGAACATTTTTAATACTTGCCGCTACACAGCCTACAGAGCCACATGGTAATTCTTGGACTGGTAATAAATGCGGTGTAAATACACCTAATTCAGTGACCTCAAAATCCTTAGAACTGTGCATCATACGAATGGTATCTTTTACTTTCAAAGAACCTTCTTGCACACGCACGTATGCAATGGCACCTTTGTAGGAGTCAAAGCGAGAGTCGAAAATTAAAGCACGTGCTGGTTTATCAGAATGATCTGGTGGTGCAGGAATTTTCTCTACAATCGCTTCTAAGATATCCTGAATACCAATGCCAGACTTAGCACTGGCCAAAATAGCATCAGATGCATCTAATCCAATAACATCTTCGATTTCACGTTTTACACGTTCAGGATCTGCACTTGGCAAATCAATTTTATTAATGACAGGAATGATTTCCAAATCATGTTCCAATGCTAAATAGACATTGGCCAAAGTTTGCGCCTCTACACCTTGTGCAGCATCAACCACCAACAAGGCTCCTTCGCAAGCTGCCAAGGAACGGGATACTTCATAGCTGAAGTCCACGTGACCTGGTGTGTCGATTAAATTTAATGTGTATTCTTGTCCATCTTTTGCAGTGTGCAATAAACGAACGGATTGGGCTTTAATTGTAATGCCCCGTTCCCGTTCTAGGTCCATGGAGTCTAAGACTTGGGCTTGCATTTCCCGTTTCGTCAAAGACCCAGTTTCTTCGATTAAACGATCCGCCAGTGTGGATTTACCATGGTCAATATGAGCAATGATACAAAAATTACGAATATGTGATGTACTCATGACTTCCCTTTCTAACAAACAATATCTATTACACCACCACCAAGAACTCGACTTCCTTCGTAGAATACGACAGATTGCCCCGGTGTAATGGCGCGTTGTGGTTCCGTAAATTCAACTTTCATAGTACCGTCCTCTGTGAAAGTAACAGTACATGGTGATGGTTTCGCGGCATACCGAATTTTACCTTCTGCTTGTAATGATGTGGGCACAACTCCGTCTAGGAAGTTATAGTTTTTACACAACATCGTGCGAGAGAATAAACTTTCATTAGGACCTACGATAACCTCATTCGTTTCGCCATCTAATTTCACAACATAGAGAGGATATGCATAGGCAATGCCCAAACCCTTACGTTGTCCAATTGTATAATTGTATAATCCATTATGCGTGCCTAACACCTCACCTTTTTCATGGACAATGCGCCCTGATTTAGGTTTTGATTTCGATGTTTTTTCGATGAACCCTTGGTAATTGTGATTCGGCAAGAAACAGATATCTAAGCTATCTGGCTTATCCCATACAGGCAATTCTTTTTCATGAGCCATTTCGCGAGTTTTCGTTTTTGGTTGATTCCCCAAAGGAAAGACTAAATGTTTTAAAATATCTTGGGTTAACGTGTACAATACATAACTTTGATCCTTCGTTGGATCATCACCTTTATGTAATTCATACCGCTGTGCTGCCTCATTGTACATAACCTGCGCATAATGACCTGTCACCATGTGGGTAGCCCCTAAGGATAAGGCACGTTGTAATAACAAATCGAATTTAATATTGCGATTACAGAACACGCATGGGTTCGGTGTACGACCATTGGAATATTCCGTGATGAAATAATCTACCACATTGTCTTTGAAAATGTCTTTCGCATCCACCACATGATGTTCAATACCAAGAAAATCGCACATCTTCTTAGCATCCACCACAGCTTGGGGAATTTCGTCTTCCTCCGTGTCACTTACCCACAAACGCAAGGTAATACCAAATACCTTATACCCTTGTTCTAATAACATTGATGCGGTTAAAGAACTATCTACGCCACCGCTCATAGCTACTGCATATACTTTGTCCATATTATCTCCTACCATCAAATTGATACATCAAAACAGATTGAAAGTCTGAAGATGTATAATTGAACAAAAAATTATACTTATACATATCATCCTATTATATCGTACTTTCTAGGTATTTTACAAGAATATGGGGAATAGAAAAGCCTATAGACCATCTGATTATTCTATAGGCATATTCTGTGTATTAAAATTTTGCATATTCATTTTCTGGAACAATAGATGCTATTTTATCTTCAGGCAAGTTAGGGCTCTTAATGCCTAGTTTTTCATACGACCATAGATCAAAAAGTTCATTATCATAGGATTGATCCGCTAATACATCATAACCAAAGTTAGTAGCAATACTTCGTTCTTCATTTAGCCTGTAGGAGAATACTGTCCACGGTTCAAGATGACAAGCAATAAATGCATTTCGCATGTAATTCGACCACAGTGCTAGTTGTTCCATTGTAGCATCATAAGTCGCCTTAGAAACCACCTTATGGTCTATCATTTCCTCAAAAGTAAGGTATTCACCATCGACAATGATATACCCTAGTTGACGACATACCGTTCCATCATTCTCTACATATAGGTATATCCGCTGATATGTACCTGGCAAGATAGAATACAAAATATCGTAACTATTTTGAAGATATTGTGGAATCAAATCGTGAATATCTTCCCCTGTAAATTCTATAGCTGAATCTACATTAGCCATTTCCTCTACCTCCTCTTGAATAAACTGAGACATGTCTATGTGCATAGTCCCTGTGATACATCCCTCGTGCGGTGCTATTGCATGCGTGTGCAAAGGTTTCCCATCTGGAGAGAAATATCTTTCTTCCCAAGCATTTACCAAAGCTAGTTCATCAGTGAAATTATCTTCTGTTATATTATCATATACATAAGAGAGTTCACCAGTGGAAATATTAAATATACAATCTAAGGAAGTATATCTTTTTTCTAAAATTCCATGCATATCATAAAACTCATTAAACCAGTCCCAATAAGCAGCTGGCACTCTAAAATCCACTGTACCTTCAAATTTTGATTGTATATTTTTTTCTTTAATCCATGTATTATCCTCATACTCAACATAGATATTCAATTTTTTCTTATTACAGATTGTATCTAAATGAAAATACATGTTTTTACATTCCTTAGAAATAAAATCTCTTAAATAAAGAGGCTTTTTCTTAATTATATTATTCAAAGTATCAACTAAATCAACAGATTTAATCCTATTTTTGAGTACTTTTTCTGGAATAATATTTTGTTTCTTTACTATACTAGCTGCTTCATCCCCCCAAAGAACACGACATTTATACCCTATCTTTCTATACTGCCAGATTAATTTTGGCGTATCGTGATATGTATAATCTAGAGGAATTTCATAATAATTAATTTGACTATTTCCGTCAACACCCACTTCTAACTCCACAATATCCAAAGGACAATTCTCTTCATCCTTTGGACTAATATAAGCACTATTAGCTATTTTTCCTAATCCTAGCCCTGAAATATCGTCACGGAGATAATTAGAGACTATAAATAAATCATTTCTAGTTATAAACGAATCGTCATCATATATAACTATAAAGTCGCCACAATATGATCCTAAATATAATTCAATATGAACTAGTATCTTTAACCAATTGCCAGGAATATACGTACTTCCTATTTCTCTAATAGCCTGTATTAAATTTTCTTCCATCAATAATTTATTGTCTTCTTCAAACATTATGAGCCTCCATTAGAAAACCTTACGTTTTCTTCATTTTAATCAATAAAATATTTTACATTAAATTCTTTTGGTCTTTTACTTGCTCCATCATATACTACATCTATCGTTACCTTTACCTCCTTACTCTCTTGTAACGCATTCTTCCATTGATTTTCCATTATTCTATAATCATTTCTGTTAACAATCTTATCCATAGTAACTAGATTATCTAATTCTCCAGAGCCTCCAAAGATTCGAGCTATCATAGATCCATCTTCGTCACTTGGCAATCTGTCATCACCTGCATTTAATTGGTCTCCTTTATTTCTCCATTCCTTTTCCTATATTCTTTAACTAAAGAATTATTTAATTCCCGGAGACCTTGTGCTACTTTTTTTCCATCTTTATAGTATATATGAGATTTTTCTATAAGCGATAAATATTCTTCAATATCATGCGGTTCCTTAAATAACAAATAAAAAGTATTTAGATCTTCATCATCCATATCTTCAAAACTTGTTAAAAGAGTAATATCATCTAAATACCCATATCTTAATTCCTCTATACTCGAATAAAATGAACCTCTTCCTTCTACTTGAGCAATATAATTTTTTTCATAATCTGTATTTAAAACTTTAATGATATGTACACCTAACCCTAATTTTGTCTTTGTATATCCTGATACTCCATAAGTATATAAATTATCATCTTTTACAGTGTAACCATATACCTTATTTTCTATAGTAAGATTGTTAAAATAATCTCTTAATTCATAGAAATAGTTTATCTCATACCGAAAAAACATTTTTGTATCCATATACCGATGAATATTGATATATAGATAAAGTGGCCCCATTATCGCCATAATTATTAAAAACCATATGCATACTTTTCGCACTTTCATCACCTGCTAAAAATATAAAATAGAATATGTAAAGGATAGATCTATCAGTTACTTTTCTTAAATTTACGGAAATAATTGAAAACTATCTTCAAATGTAGGTTCAACTCTCCAATCTATATTTCGTGACTCTAAGTATTCTTCATAATCAACATTCCGCCATACACTAGATTCCATGAAAAATGAAGTATCAATAGTTGCAAATGTATGCTGCATAGCAAACTCTTTTATCTCTTCATATTTTTTCTCAAATAATAAACCTTTTACAATAGTGCCTTCAAATTCCCATGCATTGATAATTAAGTATCTATAAAAATGTACGCAATTTTCTTTGTTTGGATTATATGAAAGCATCTTTTTATATAGTTCTACTGCCAAAAAATATGGTTGATCTATAAGCTCATGTGACTGAATTACCATTTTTAATAAGTCATATAATTGAGCATCAAAATGAACATTAGTAATTAAATTATATAAAATATGATAGATTCTAGATATTTTTTTATCACAATACTTTTGCATAAACTCATTTTTTGTTAAAGAGTATATTGTTCTTTTATCCCAATATTGGTAAAAAAGGCAACTTGAAATAGTTTTTCCCTCTAATATACTTGTTAACAAGTAGCGTAGTACTTTATATTTTTTAGGCATGTAAACACCTATAATGGCTCCTCTCGTGCCTCAGTTTCTAATTTTTTCATAATTTCATACTTACGTTCATCCAAATCTTTTTCTTCAATAATAGAAATTCTAGGATGACCTAATTCTTTATCCTTCTGTATATCCCTTAGAAATTGAATAAGCTTTTCTTTTTCCTCATCTGTCATATTTTTATTTAATACCACAGTAGTATCACCATTAAATACGAATTGACTCATAAATCCAATTGATCCGTACGTATATTGAAAACTTCTAGTAAAATACTGTGCCTGCACATAAGGATCTATCACTCTTGAATAATTTCCAGATTCCATGACAGCTACATATTTTCCAGTTATCGTATTTTTTTTAACATTCAAGGATGGAGGGTTATCTGGTGTATACATTACTAGTGCCACTAATGACATAATGCATATATAGGCAAGTATTAAAATAATCTCTACACCATATTTCTTAATATATCCAATCATATCTATAGCACTCCTATAACATCTTATAATATCTATTACCATACCAATTCATCAGAACAAATATTGATTTCATCTATACCTTTGAAAGTTTGAACTTCCAACAACTTGCACAAGATGTAATAATCCTTTACTGAAAGTGGTTTATATGGATTAAAATTATCTTTTATTCTCAGAAGCTTCATCTATATTTCTCCTTACTTTTCTCTGTTCTTTCCATATACTCACGGATTAAAGCATCATTTAAACTACGGAGTCCTTGAGCCATCTTCTTTCCATCTTTATATAAATCACCGGAATCTTCTAAAAAACTATAATATGTTGATTCTCTTGACTTAGTTTCATTAAGTAATTCCACAAATGTAGCAATATCAGTATCGTCCAATATATCAAAATTGTATTCTAATATCAGATTACTACCATATTCTTGTCGTAATTCATCAATACTAGAATAATAGGGACCTCTGGCATCCAGACTTGGTATATAATTACTTTCATACTCTGGATTTAAAATCTTAATGATATAAACGCCCATTCCTAATTCCACCTTTGTATATCCAGATAGACCATACACATATAAAGTATCGTTTTTCACAACATATGTGAACATCTCATTTTCTATTGTCCTTTGATTAAAATAATCTCTTAACTCAAAGACAAAGGTTATTTCATATCGGAAAAACGTTTTTGTATCCATATACCGATGAATATTGATATATAAATAGAGTGGACCCATTATCGCCACGATTATTAAAAGCAATACATATACTTTTCGCACTTTCATCACCAGCTAACCCTATATAAGTCATCATAATGAACATTGTCACATAGACTAGTTTCTGTGAAGGTGAAACAATTACCTAGTAATTTGTAAAATATCCCCACGTTCAAATATATATACATCATATCATACTGATACGTCAATTTAGAATAGATTCCCCTATATATACAAAACCCTTACACTTTTATATGACTATATACATAAGAAAACCACCTACCGAAGTAAGTGGTTTTACATGTTAACTTCTATGTTTTAATATCTCTTCAGCTGCCCCCAAGATGCCTAGCATGGAGTGTTCAAACACAAGTCCGCCTTGCATAAAGATGGTATACGGTGGTCGTACTGGTCCATCTGCACTGAGTTCAATAGAGGATCCTTGTACGAAGGTACCACCTGCCATGATGATTTTATCTTCGTAGCCAGGCATATCTCCTGGGATAGGGTGAACATGAGCATCTACAGGGCTATAGGCTTGCATGCCACGGCAGAAGTATTCCATTTCTTCTGGTCCGTGTAGGTTGATGGCTTGGATTAAGTCAAAACGAGGTGCATCGACTTTTGGGAATACGTCATATCCCAATAAGGTTCCTACTGCGGCTGTATAGACAGCTCCTTTTAAGGCTTGTAATACCACATGAGGTGCTAAGAATAATCCTTGGAAGAATAGGCGATATCCCGGTGCGTAGGACCCCATATGGTCACCCAATCCTGGAGCCGTTAATTGATAGCCTACTTGTTCTACTAGGTCATCTCGCCCTACCACGTAACCACCGGTAGGAGCAATACCGCCGCCAGCATTTTTAATGAGGGAGCCTGCCATAATATCTGCTCCTACTTCTAGAGGCTCTCTAGTTTCTGTAAATTCACCATAACAATTATCCACAAAGGTTATGGTCTCAGGATTTACTTCTTTTATAGCTTTCACAATGATACCAATATCTTCCACAGATAAAGGTTCTCGTGTGCTATAGCCTCTAGATCGTTGGATCACCACCACACGAGTGTCTTTTGTAACAGCTTGGCGAATGCCCTCTAAATCGTAGGTATTATTCACCAATGGAACTTCTTTATAGATGAAACCTTGCTCTGTTAAGGAGCCTGGTACATGACGTGATGCACCGATGACGGATTGCATCGTATCATAAGGTTGTCCTACAGCATAAACGAACTCTTTTCCTTTCGATCCATTGCCCAAGATAGCCTGTAATGTGGTCGCTAATGCATGGGTGCCGGATACAAAATGTGAGCGTACAATGGCGCGCTCTCCTTTAAACACGTGAGCGAACACTTCATCTAATTTCTCACGACCCACATCATTATATCCATAGCCACTAGTACCATTAAAATGATAATCTGAAAGCTGGCACTCTTTAAATGCTTCCAGTACTTTTTTTGTATTATATAACGCCACAAGCTCAAATTTTTTGAACTCTTTTTCAGCTAACTCAAGAGCCTGTTGACGGATTTCTTCTACAGTCATTCTATTCCTTTCTACATATAGAAAACTAGTTTTGATATATACGCCTCATACGTTAACTATACATATCTATGTTATATTTGAAATTTTTCTAAACTATATAACGGAAATATATGGTCAATCAATCATTGCTAGTTTATTCTAGTCATTTAGTTTTATCTTTAAACTAGCTTGAACTAGTTCCATAGCTTCCTCATAAATACTTTCTTCACTACGATTCGGTGTAATATGAATCCACTGAATATATGGCATTCGTTTATACCACGTAATTTGTCTCTTTGCAAATTGCCGCGTATGTTGTTGTACTAATTCAATAGCTCGTTCTTTTGAATATTCCCCGTGAAAGTAAGGAATAATCTCTTTATATCCAATGCCTTTGAAAGCCTGTGAGTCTGGTTTCACACCAGATTCCAATAGCTGTTCTACTTCCTCAAATAAGCCATCTCGAACCATATACTCTACTCGAAGGTTAATCCGTTCGTATAGTTCTTCTCTGGACCGTTCTAAGCCGATGACAGGTCCATGAAAGACTAATCCTTCTTTTGATGGCGTTAATAAGGCATGTCCCTCACCAGCTAGTACGCACTCAATCGCACGGTATAGGCGATGTTTATCTTGAAATGGTAACGTAAGACCTTTTTTTTCAGCTAATTCATTGGCATAGGCTTGCAAACCTTCTAATCCAGAGGTATCAAAGATGTTATCTAATTCGAGGCGCAAACTGTCATTGCGAGGTACATCTAAAAAGTCATAGCCCTCTAGCAAGGATTGTACATACAGGCCAGTACCACCAGATAAGATAGGAATCTTACCGTCCTTGTTAACGACATCTATGACATTGTTAGCTTGTGTATTGAACTCTGCCACACTGTACGAGTCATTAGGCTCATGGGTATCGATGAAATAATGAGGCACTCTGTTCAATTCTTCAAGGGTAGGTTTGGCAGTGCCAATAGTCAACCCTTTATAGATTTGGTACGCATCTCCAGATAGTACGGGAGATTGTAGGGTTTCAGCCATCCGCAAGGTAAGGGCTGTTTTCCCTACTGCGGTAGGGCCCAAAATAGTGATTAACTGGTTCATCTTACCTCCTTTCATAGATACCATATGAAATGGAACTATATTTACCACCCACCATTTCTATGGGTGGTATGTCTTTAAATAGACGACTGCCTTTGCGCTCCTTAATAACCAAGCGTTTCGATTTCTCTAAGGCAAGTTCTACTATCTCTGGAGTCACCTTCGATTCTAATAAATGACCACGCCACTGCAGAAACTGAGGGCTTTCATAGACAGGATTTTCAAACATAGGGTCCATATAGATAACATCATACTGATTAGATTTTATCTGTTGTAAATAATCCTGATAATTGCAAATGACTAATTGAATACGGCGCAACGCTTCTGTTACGCTTGGATTCTTATGTTGAAAGTGCCGAAATCCATAATTGGTGATATACCCCAAGATAGGATGTCCTTCAATAGCCGTATGACGTGTTAACTGTGGACAACCATAGCTGATAATAGCACTATCGGATCCTAAGCCGGCAGTACAATCTAAAACAGATGTGACCGTTTCATACCCGATAGCTCGTAACAGATGGTCTGTATGTCCACGGTCAATTTCTAACAAGCGCAAATGCGCCATAGACAGATGAAATTGATGGGGCCTCCCCTCTTTCGTCACAAATGAAGGTCCTTCCTTGGTCACTACTAAGGCACCCGCACAATGATGTGCATCTAATAATTCTTCCACGGACTGATGCTTACGCGGCACATAGGGCATTTGCAGGAGTTGACTTAGCTCCTTAGCCTGTTCAATGAGATATGCATTTGTCTTTGAACTTGTGCTAATGAGATACATATTAACTCCGTAAAAATAATTTTCCTAATTCGTCTGGTGTAAATTTAATAATCGTAGGTCGTCCATGAGGACACACATAGGGTTTTTCCGTGCTGAACAGATCTTGTAGTAAAGCATCAATTTGTACCAAGTTTAGATTATGTCCTGCTTTAATAGCTCCACGACAGGAAGCATAGGCCAACATTTCATGACGTAATTGCGCTGCACTTGGACTTTGATGATCATGCATATAGGAAAAGACGTATTGTAAAATCTCTGGAACTTTGCTTTCAATGATATCCACAGGATGACCATCAATACGTAAGGAAGTGGGGCCCCCTTGGTCTACTTGGAATCCTAAGTCTAACAAAGCATCCCTCTGTTCTTCTGCCAATGTTAATTCTTCCTCGCTCACATCCATGTGCATAGGCATTAATAATTCCTGCATAGGAATGGACTCGGAAGATTTGCATAGCTTATCGTACCGCACACGTTCGTGCGCTGCATGTTGGTCGATAATGTATAAATCATCGCCTTTTTTTGCCAAAATATAGCAAGAGGCCACTTGCCCCATAGGAAGCAATCCATGATTAGCCACTGTTTTACTAGCATTCGTATTATATGAATTACTATGATTAGCATCATAGTAATTATCGACACCAATAGCTCCTTCAGTATGAGAATCACTTGCTACTCCTTGTAATGCAGTTAAACCTCCAGACACTGGTTCATTTCCAGCGTAGTTCATATACGGTTCTACAGAACTTGGCACCAAATTAGGTCGTGATTCACGGATAGCTCTGAAACGATCTTTGTCTTCTTGTGTATAACTTTTAGGCACAAAGTTTTCATTCACATCTAGGGATTCGTTAAAGTTGCTTTGTTCATACACAGTGCGCTGTGGCGCTGTATATCCCTTTTGACGAATTGTATCCACGAGAGCCTCTGTTTTTTCACGCATCACCGTAAATCCTTGGGAACGTCCAGTGAATACTTTATCGTAGTCGATGGCTGTAGCAATGGTTTCTTCTTGCTGGCTAGTCCTGTGATGAGTCGGATGTTCTAAGGCTTGTAAAATACTGTTATACACTGCTTTAAAAACTGGTTTATCATCGGAGAATTTCACTTCACTTTTTCTTGGGTGTACATTGATATCTACGGTCCCTGGAGGTACTACGATTTGTAAAACCACCAAGGGATAGCCACCTTTTGGTAAGAGGGCATGGTACGCCGTATCGATAGCCTTATAGATAGCTTTGTCGGCAATGACACGTTGGTTTACGATGGTCGTCTGCCATTGACGGCTACTTTTTAGTACCGTTGGCTTGCTGACCACACCTTCCACATAAATACCTTCTGCTTCATAGGCAATGGAAAATACATCTTCACTGACTTTAAACCCGTATAAAGCAGCGATAGTATCCACCATATTTCCATTTCCTGGTGTCATGATGGTTACACGATTATCCACGATGCATTTAAAGGCTATATGATTATGGCTAAGAGACAATTTACCAATCATATCTTGGATTTTATTCGCCTCTGTTCGTGTAGACTTTAAAAACTTTCTACGAGCAGGGGTGTTATAAAATAAATCTTTCACCTCAATGGAGGTGCCCACAGATGTGCCACATGGATCGCAATCTACCATATGACCACCTTCGATATAAATCCGTGTGCCCATAGTATCCGTTTCCTGACGGGTCCGTAAGGTAAACTTAGATACAGAGGCAATGCTGGCAATCGCTTCACCACGGAAACCTAAAGAGGCAATATCGTATAAATCGTCGGCACTTCGAATTTTACTAGTAGCGTGGCGCAATACGGATAGCCGTGCATCTACTTCGGACATACCGCACCCATTGTCGGTGATACGCATGTATTCGATGCCACCTTCTGTAATTTCTACTTCAATGGAAGTAGCCCCTGCATCGATAGCATTTTCTACTAACTCTTTGATAACAGAGGCAGGGCGTTCTACCACTTCGCCGGCTGCTATCTGATTAATAGTCGTTTCATCTAGGACATGAATGGTTGGCATTACTTGCCACCTCCTTGTTTCGCCTCTTCCTGTAAACGATATAATTCACTGATGGCCTCTATGGGTGTCATACTCATTATGTCTAGCTTTAATAACTGATCCAGAATAGGTTGTGTAAATAAATCACCACTCCCGAATAGAGGGCCTGTAACACTTTGTTTTTCTTTTTTCTTAGGCACTGCTTCCGATACCACTTTTCCATCTTCCAAATGAGATAGAATTGTGTTAGCTCGATCTAGAACAGCCTTAGGAAGACCTGCTAATTTAGCCACATGGATACCATAACTGCGGTCTGCACCACCTTTTACAATGCGGCGCAAAAATAGCACATCATTGCCTTTATCTTTAACGGCCACCGTATAGTTTTTCAGTTTACTATATTGGTCTTCTAGTTCAATCAACTCGTGATAGTGAGTGGCAAACAAGCTTTTACAGTGAATAGTTTCACAAATGTGCTCCACCACGGCACGAGCAATACTAAGACCATCAAAGGTAGATGTACCACGGCCGATTTCATCGAGGATGACTAGACTGTTGCATGTCGCATGCTCTAGGATATAGGATACTTCTTTCATTTCCACCATGAAAGTACTTTGGCCTGTGGAAATATCATCGCTGGCACCGACGCGGGTAAAAATTCTGTCCACAGGAGCAATGGTGGCCTCTCTAGCAGGAATAAATGAGCCAATTTGCGCCATAATCATGAGCAAAGCCACTTGACGCATATAGGTAGATTTACCTGCCATGTTAGGACCTGTGATAAGGATAAACTCTTCTTCGGAATGGTTCAACACCACATCATTAGGAATGAACAATTCCTGTTTCAGCAAGGTTTCAATCACTGGATGGCGACCATCCTTAATAGAAATGGCCCCATTGGTCACGATTGTAGGACATACATATTTATTACTAAACGCCACTTCCCCTAAGCTTAGAATAACGTCTAATTGGGCAATGCCACGAGCTGTTTCTTGAATCTCTTTAATATTTTCTTTTGCTATTAGGCGCAAGTCTTGGTACAAGGAATATTCCAACTTTTGAATCTGCTCTTTTGCATTGAGCATTTTTATTTCAAACTCTTTTAGTTCTGGCGTAATATAGCGCTCTGCATTGGTTAAGGTTTGTTTACGAATGAAATAATCTGGTACGAGACCTACTTGCCCTTGGGATACTTCAAAATAGTATCCGAATACTTTATTGTATCCTGTTTTAAGACGAATTCCTGTAGCTTGTTTCGCTTCTTCTTCTAAGCGATGTAGCCACTCTTGACTATTGGTAGCCAAAGAACGCAATTCATCTAATTCTGCACTGTATCCATCACGGATGACATGACCATCTTTCAATGCCAACGACGGCTGATCCACGATAGCACGTGTTAAGAGGTCATATAGGTCATTATGGGTGTGAATCATACTATGACAGTCTTGCAGAATATTAGAGATACAATGTTGTAATACCTCTTGAATCATCGGTAAAACCCGTAATGATTCTCGCAAGGAGGCAAAATCTCTAGGAGACACACTCCCCGTTTCTACACGGCTTAGAATGCGTTCAAAGTCATAGACAGAAGTTAATAAAGAACGCAGTTGACTACGCATGGTCGGATTATCAATAGATTCACCTATGCCCATTTGACGGCGCACGATGCGATGGATATCCATTAAAGGATGCTCAATCCACTGTTTCAACATGCGAGCCCCCATAGGGGTTAATGTCTTATCTAGAACATCTAAGAGCGTTCCTTTCTTAGATCCATCTCGAACATTTCTTGTAATCTCCAAGTGACGTAAGCAAGATGTGTCTAAGATCATGCGGTCTCCCACAGATAGTTGGTGTACATAATTAATGTGAGACGTATCTGTTTTAATAATATCTTGTAAATAGAGAATGACATAACCTAAGGCTTCTAATACATCTTCTTCTAGCAACCCAGCATCAGAAAAATGTTCACGACCTTTTAGACGAATACTGTCTATAGTTTCTGTAGGCGTGAACGGAGATAAGGCTATGCCTGACATTTGACGTGTCAAAAAATCTTGGATACTAGTAGGTAATTCACTATTACCAGCTAAGATAAGCTCTTTCGGTTGATACATGGTGAATGCATCAAATAAAGAACTTTCACTACCGCAGTCCATGCGTTCCCAAATCACCTCACCAGTTGTGATATCTGTAAACAATACAATACGCTGCCCCCCTGTTTCATAGGTCAAGGCTAAAAAGTTATTTTCCCCATCCTTCGTACCATTTTCACTGAGTACTGTACCAGGCGTGATGACACGGATCACATCACGTTTTACGATTCCCTTTGCTTCTTTAGGATCCTCCACTTGTTCACAGATGGCTACCTTGTACCCTTTACTGATGAGTTTTTCAATATAAGATTCCGCAGAATGGAAAGGAACGCCACACATAGGAGCTTTATCTTCTTCACCCGCATTGCGACCTGTTAAGGTGATATTCAATTCTCGTGATGCGGTAATAGCATCGTCGTAAAAAAGCTCATAAAAGTCACCTAATCGAAAAAATAATAGTTCCTTTTCATAGCGAGCTTTAATACTAAAATACTGCTCCATCATAGGCGTTTGTTTCTTGCCCATCCTGCTAACTCCTTTCTATAGTACAGTGCCGTACAATACCCAAGTTTGTCCCTTATCGATGCGTACATCGATGGTATCCCCAACTTTTAAGCTTTCTTGTTTAGGGAATAGGACCATTTTATTACCGGACGTACGTCCAAACCACATATTTTCATCTGTACGGCTAGGTCCTTCTACAATAATATCGTAGACCTTGCCTTCCATGGCTTGGTTCAACTCGAGGGAAATCTCGTTTTGCACGTCCATCAAGGCTTGTAAACGAACACGTTTCACTTCCTCAGGCACTTGCTCTTCAAATTCCGCCGCTGGTGTACCAGAACGTTTGGAATAGATGAAAGTAAATGCCATATCATAGCGTACATCTTTCAATAATTGTAATGTTTGTTGGAAATCTTCCTCTGTTTCTCCTGGGAATCCCACAATAATATCTGTTGTGATGGTAACGCCATCGATTTTTTCACGGCAATATTGCAACAAATCTTTATATTGTTCCACAGAATAATGACGATTCATTCGTTTTAAAATATTGTCAGATCCAGACTGCACTGGTAAATGCAATTGTGTCACAATATTAGAAGAACGACCTAAGGCATCTACCATGCCTTTCGTCATATCTTGTGGATGGCTTGTCATATAGCGAATACGCTCGATACCTGGAATGCCATCTAAGGCATCTACTAAAGTACCAAAGTCTGTACCATCTTTAAAATCCAATCCATAGGAGTTTACGTTTTGTCCCAATAAAGTGATTTCTTTAAAGCCCTTTTCACCAAGTTCACGCACATCTTTCACGATGGCCTCAACAGGACGGCTAATTTCACGGCCCCTCACGTGTGGTACGATACAATATGTACAGAACTTATTACATCCATTCATAATTGGCACCCACGCAAAAAATGTACCATTTGGTTTCGCCGCCAGTTCTGGTAATACAGTGTTATCCATTTCCACATTGACTTGGCGTTTTTTCGTGCGTTGCACTTCTTTGACCATTTCATTGATATGTTGGATATTATGCGTACCCAATACAATATCAATGTGAGGTGCTCGTTTGAACATATCCGCTTGGTTCTTTTGTGCCATACAGCCAGTGATGGCAATGATTAAGTTTTTATTCTTTTCTTTTAAATGCTTTAACTCACCAATACGACCATAAATTTTATTTTCTGCCGTTTCGCGAACGCAGCAAGTATTTAAAATGATAAGGTCTGCCTCGTTTACTTCTTCAGTAGCGATATAACCAACCGATTCTAATTGATGAGCTAATCGTTCAGAATCACTTTCATTCATTTGACAACCGTATGTATAAATATAGTATGACTTCATATTACTCCTTATGTTTGTATTTAACTTTTGATGGCTCAATGGTGCCACCTACCTTAATGGCAAGCCGTTCTATGGACATACCTGTAATATATTCGATTTCTTGACGTATCGTCTTTTGCAACGTATCCATAATTTCCTTAACCACGAATCCTAGCATAACGGTAACATCAATTTGTAAGATTAAACCATTGGTGACTTCCTTGCTCTTTTTGATATCCATACTGCGCACATCTGTCACGCCTGGAGATTTTTCAATGCTATTCTTGATAAGTGCTTGAATCACTGCATCTTCAAAAACTAATTTGCCATAATAACTGAAAGCTGGACGAATAACAGATTTTTCCCAACCTTCATCTTGCTTCGTAGACAATCTAGTTCTGCGCCAGAACGACTTAATAGGGTCGATTAAAAAGCCTTTAAAGTGAGGCTTTAACTCCACGGATGGAACGGGAATAATATGTTTTCCCTCTTTTAATCTAGCATGTTGTGCTTTTTCAATATCCTTCGGACTAGCTACATCTTCAATATGAATATAATAGGACGGCCCAGGAATCCCCAAGGCTTTCGTGATTTTTCCAATCATATTCTCCGATGTGCCTAAAATCATAAGGCGTTTTGGTTGAATTTCATCTAGCGCCTTTTTTACGCTTCCCACCTGTTTTTTATCTTGAAAGATAGCACGACGAACGGCTTTAATACGATTTTCTTCTTTTTTAGCAGAAAATCCACCTACGATGCGATTATTATGAATTAATATGCCGTCATCGATAATACAAGATGCGTGGTGTTCATGGGCCACCACTAATGCTCTATGACTTTTACCTGTTCCGCTAGGGCCAATAAATGCGATTACATCCATACTACACCTCTATGCGCCTTGTAAGGCTTTCATAAATTCTGCTACCCATTCACTTTGTATTTCATATTCACCAAGGCCGATACTTTCAGGAAATCGATCTTGTATCCCGTGAAAGTCGGATCCACCGGAGATTAACAATCCCCTATCAGTGGCAAATTGATGGTATTTAGCACTATCCTCAGTAGAATGACTAGAATGATAGACCTCCACTCCGTCAAAAGGAAGCGTTAGCAATTCATGTACATAAGTGTCATTTTCCACTAATTTAGGATGAGCTAACACAGCGATACCACCGGCACGATGAATCAAATCAATGGCCTGTTGTGGGGCATACTTTTCCTTCGGTACAAAGCAAGGACCATTGGGGTTTAACATGGTATCAAAGGCTTCCCCTACGGTTTTCACATAGCCATGAGCAATGAGTAATTGTGCAATATGAGGGCGTCCAAAGGACACGGCATCAGTAAATGTATTTACTAATTCTTCGTAGGAAATAGCATAGCCCGCCTCTGCACATTTATCTACCATTTTATGGATTCTAGAACGTCGCACTTCTTTAAAATGTGAAATATAGTCCTGTAGTTCCGGATGGTCTAAGGAAA
>CAUQZV010000032.1:0-20020 GCA_963522415.1 uncultured Veillonella sp.
ATTATGCAAAGATTTATCCCCACGATTCCCTAACACATATTTACCACTTTTCAATAGTTCCAACAGCATATCTGGTGTAATCGCTTTTACCTTACTAGTAATGGCTTTACTCTTATCGGTCACAAAAAATCCAGGGAATCCATTCGTAAGGCGCTCCTCTGCTGAGACACCAACGGCTACCGTATCAGACACTCGAGCATCAAATCCTAGTTCGTTGTTCCAAGTACCATAAGTCCCGCCATTGACCTTACCATGCCAATGAATCCCTTGACGATTTGCCTTCGGTGCCACTTGTTTCGTTGTAATACTTAATACACCTGCTACCCCTTTACCACCATACAAGGAGGAACTAGCACCACGCACCAATTCAATTCGATCGATGGAATGCACGGGAATCACTTCCCAGTCCACCTTATTATTGAAAGAATTATTCATCGGCACGCCATCAACGAGTACCGATATATTTTTAGAATCGAATCCACGGATTTGTATTTCACCTGCCGAAGCTTGACTTTTATACACCCCTGGTAATAATTGTATCGCATCTGCAACCGTATCCACCTTGCGATTTTCAATATCCTTCGCTGTCACCACAGACACAGAACTAGGCGTTTTTGAAATATCTTGTAAGGTTCTCGTTGCCGTTACCGTTACATCTGGCAAGGTCACCGTTTCTTCTACCGCTTGCTCATCATGAGCATACCCTGTATAACTGCCCAACGCTACCGTAACCATAGATAATAATAGTAACCGCGTTGCATTTCGTTTAACTTGTTTCATTCGTACTTCCCTTCTTACTATAAAACAAACATCAAGTTTCCTATTAGTATAGCATTCATTTTCAATATTGCAAATCATTTTGTGAAAATATCTTCATATATAACAAAAAAGCGGCCGAAGCCGCTTTTTGTAAATACGTAAAATTATTTACGTAAGCCTAATTTTTCTAAGATCGCACGGTAACGTTCGATGTCTTTACGACGAAGGTAGTCAAGCATGTTACGACGTTGACCAACTAATTTTAAAAGACCACGACGGGAATGATGATCTTTTTTGTGCTCTTTTAAATGCTCAGTTAAGTATACAATGCGGTTAGTTAAAATCGCGATTTGTACTTCTGGGGATCCAGTGTCACCTTCGTGAACAGCAAATTCTTTAATAATAGCTGCTTTAGCTTCTGTAGTTAACATATTTCATGTCCTCCTAAAAATTACAATTCCATAGGCCAAAGTAATGGGCGGAGACTCAATTACCTCGCCTAGGTTAATACATCGGTATCTATAATACTATACTTTCATATAAATGTAAAGTATTTATCCTAACATCATGCGGTCACTGAGGGTATTTTTGCTAGCTACTTCAAAGCGCTCTAATAAATCTTGTACCGTTAAGCTAGCCTTCTCTTCTCCTCGTACATCATAGATAACTTTACCATTATCCATCATGATCAAGCGATTGCCGAATCGTAAGGCATCACGCATGTTATGGGTAATCATCAAGGTAGTCAAATGATGTTCTTTTACTAGTTCATCTGTAAGCTGCAATACTTTTTCTGCCGTTTTAGGATCTAAGGCTGCCGTATGTTCATCTAGCAACAACACTTCTGGTTTCAACATAGTGGCCATCAACAAGGTTATGGATTGACGCTGACCACCACTTAATAATCCCATACTGGATGACAAACGATTTTCTAAGCCTAAATCTAACCGAGCTAATTGCTGTTTAAATAACTCTCTTTCATTTTCTTTGAATGCCCAAGACAATCCCATTCGTTTTCCGCGACGCAAGGCAAGAAGCATGTTCTCCTCAATTTGCATATTTCCTGCTGTGCCCAACATAGGATCTTGGAAAACACGACCAATGTATTTGGCCCGTTTGTATTCCGCCATATGAGTGACGTCTACATCATTAATATGCAATGTACCTTCATCGACGGAGAATACCCCAGCGATGGAGTTCAACAACGTACTTTTACCAGCTCCATTACCACCGATAACAGTCACAAAATCTCCATCTTCTAATCGTAAATCAATGCCACGAAGAGCTATTTTTTCATTCACAGTGCCTTTATGGAAGGCTTTCACAATTCCTTTTAATTCCAACATGTGTATACCCCCTCTTAACCACGACGAAATTTACCTTGCCACGTTGGTAAAGATAAGGCAAGAGCTACTAAAATAGCGGTAAATAATTTCAAATCATTTGGAGGCATACCTAGGTATAGCACAGTAGCAATAACAATACGGTAAATAATGGAACCGAATACAACGGCTACTAAGCTCAACACGAAGGAAGAATTACCGAATAGTTTGCGCACTACCGAAGAAGAAGCAAATAGTACTTCCCCGATGATAACAGATGCCAAACCAATCACGATAGTCCCTACACCCATACCGATATCTGCGAAGCCTTGGGATTGGGCAATTAAAGCGCCAGATACAGCTACGAATCCATTGGACAATAATAAGCCAAGAACAATCATAGTGTCTGTGTTCACCCCTTGGGCACGAATCATTTGTGGATTTACCCCTGTGGCACGGATCGATGTGCCTAGTTCAGTACCGAAGAACCAGAATAAAAATAATCCCACTACTACCGTAACCACTACACCAATGATGGTCAATGCCACCGCATTGGAAATGCCCATGCTATGAATGGCGGAGTACACTGTATCCATGCGTAATAAGGAAATGTTTGCTTTCCCCATAATATGTAAGTTCACAGAATACAAGGCAATCATTGTTAAGATACCAGCTAGTAATGCGGGAATTTTTAATTTGGTATGTATCCAGCCCGTTACAGCACCGGCAATCATACCACCAATACCTGCTATCACTACTGTTAACCAAGGATTGACACCCATGGTAATCAATACCGCAGAAATAGCAGCACCCATAGGGAAACTACCTTCTACTGTTAAATCTGCTACGTCTAAAATTCTGAAAGTAATAAATACACCCAATGCCAACAATGCCCACAATAGGCCTTGTGCAATGGTACTAATAATTAAGTTTGTCATAGATCCTCCTACTCGGGGTTGCCCCCACTACTATACTACTGTTGTCGCAATGACTCTGGAATCTGGATATGCAAGCGATCCGCTTCGTCTTGATTGAATACAAATTTAATAGGCTCTTGCATCTCGATTGGCATGCTATCCGGTGTGCTTTCACCACGAAGTACACGAGCCGCCATATGTCCAGTTTGAACCCCTAATCTATAAAAGTCTACAGAGTAGGCTGCTAGTCCACCTGTTTTTAACCACGTCTCATCAGAGGGAAACACTGGTAAGTTGGCACTACTAAATATAGTGACGATGTTCGCATAGGATGAAGCGATGATATTATCCGTTGGAAAGTACACTGCATCGATGCCCATGATAGCTAATTGGTTCGCTGCTTGCGGTACATCGTTCACATTGGATACAGTAATTTCCACTAATTCCATACCATATTTCTGTGCTTCTTTTCGAAAACTCTCTGCTTGTAATTGTGAATTCACTTCACTAGATGAATAAATAGTACCGATTTTTTTCGCATTCGGCAATAATTGATGCACTAATTCCACTCGTTTTTCCATAGGCACCATATCTGTGGTACCCGATACATTACCACCTGGATGTTCATCACTATCCACTAATCGTGCTGTGGTAAAACTCGTAACCGCCGTTCCTAACACCGGAATATCCTTCGTAGCATTTGCCATAGCCTGTACGGCTGGTGTCGCAATGGCCACTACTAAATCGGAATTACGGGCCACAAATCGTTGGGCAATGGTGTTTAGGTTCGATTGGTCTCCTTGAGCATTTTGATGGTCAAGAATCACATTGTCTACAAATCCCTCTTCCCGTAATCCATCTACAACACCTTTATTGGCTGCATCTAGTGCGGGATGCTCCGCTAATTGCAAGATACCTACTCGGTACATCTTGCCTCCTCCTGGTGCTTCTAGTGAAGATTCATGCCATAGCAAGAATCCCACCAGACAGACCACCAATAGGGCCAGTCCTTTTTTCCACATAAAAATCTCCTTTCTACTATACTACATTGGTAGCCTCGCGCCACCTCCTACAGTCTTTCTATGGGAAAGATATTCCGATTATACCACATGTGAAAGTAATATAAAATATATAAATTAAAATTTCTATAGAATCCTCTCTACTATTTTTCTGCAACATATATGTTAAGAACATAAATAACGATGTCCTATGTTTATAACAGCGAAATTAAAAGTTACTTTCACAAATAACAAAACGACTAGATCTAAAAGACCTAGTCGTTTATATATATTACACTATTGATGTACCTTGCAAGAAACTCTATACGACGATGCTAAGAATACTAGATAGAGTATCTTTAAATCAATTGAACTATTTACGCACTAATGCGACATGTATCATACCCACAACGAAACCGATAATTGACGGTACAATCCAGCCCATACCGATAGAGGCAAATGGGAGCATTCCATAATATGGCAAGGCCCATTGTACAAAAGCCAATTGATTGATAAATGCTGGTGAAGTTGCCATAGCATCGCCTAATGCGGCAAATAAAGCAAAGGCTGTTGTCCAAGCATACACCGCTTGTCTTCCTTTGAAGATTGGTGCTGCAAAGGATAACAATATGATGGTGATAGACAATGGATACAAAAACATCAATACAGGGATGGCTAATTCAATAATTTTTGTTAAGCCTACGTTAGCGATTAAGAAACCTACCGCTGTTGTTAAGTATGCAAAACCACGGTAACCCAATGTATTAGGGAACATTTCATCAAAAGTTTCACCACAAGCACCAATCAAACCTACGCAAGTTTTTAAACATGCTAGTGTAACGATGATTGCCAACAACACTGCCCCTATATTGCCGAAATAGAACGCATTCATTTGCGCCATGGTGATACCACCATTTTTAGCAAGACCTAATGTTGTCACACTTGTAGCTCCACTGTAGGCTAGGAAACCGTAGATAATAGCCATAATAGAGCATGCCACGAAACCTGCTTTCACAAGCCCCATAGCAATAGCCTTAGGTTCTGTGACCCCTACACCTTGTAAAGCTCGAATGACAATAATACCAAAGGCCAAGGATGCCAATACGTCTAGCGTATTATAGCCTTCTGTAAAACCTTTAAAGAACGCATGTGTCGCATATTCCCCTTGTGGTGCCACTGATGCGTAATCTCCCATTGGCATAACCACTACAGTAATTAATAAAATGCTTAAGAAGACTAAGAATAATGGTGTTAACACTTTACCGATGTAGGTCATCAACTTGCCCGGATTCAAAGAGAACAAAATAGCAATAATAAAGAACACTGCGGAGAATATACCTAATGCAAGATCAGGATTGACACCACCCAGGAATGGTTCAAATCCAATCGTATAGGATACCGTGCTTGTTCTTGGGATGGCAAATGCTGGTCCAATCGTGATATACAATAACAAGGTAAAGATTTTACCATAAGTCGGGTGTACACGACTTACTAAGTCTTGTAAGCCATTACTACGAGATATACCCATCGCCACAATTCCTAAGAATGGTAGACCGATAGCAGTCACTAGAAAACCTAAAATAGCTGGCCATAATGCTTGACCTGCCTCTTGTCCTAAGTGAACGGGGAAGATTAAATTCCCTGCCCCGAAGAACATGCCGAATAACATGGTTCCAATAAAGGCTACGGAACCCCAAGATAATGTTTGATTCATAACTACGCCCCTTTACATGATAATTTTTAATACATCTAACACTTCGTCTGGCAACTCATCTTTCGTGCCTTTTAAATTTTCGATATAGTCGTAGCGGAACTCAAATGCTTTATGTAACACATGATGATACTCACGAACAGTAAAGTCTGGTTCAAAACCTTCTACTTTAGCATATTGTAAGTTTTCATATTTATAGAATGGTTCAAATTGTAAGCTACCTTCAGCTAACCCTTCCAATAATCCCAATGTTACTTCTTTAGGAATTTTCTTATCCAAGAAGAAGCCTGTATTCATAATATAACAATCTACACCAGATTGAGTAAATAGTTTTTTATAGCTTTCATAATCGGTACGTAAAGAATACGTACGGAATGGGTTTGCATAGGGTTCAATGACCAATGCATTAGGATCCACATGATCATCTAGCTTTTCAGCAGTAGAACGACGTGTTGCCAATGTTGCGCCCATAGTAGCCGCCAAGATTGGATTATCTATTTTAAGGATTGGTGGCAACGTGTTATCCTTCATCAACCATACAATAGCATTCACAGGATCTTTTACGTAGTTTACACGATTATCTGTCCAGAACTGTGACTTAATTGCACGACCGTTATTATTGCGCACATCCTCTGCTAACACAACTTTATTCCCATCTTCATCTAGCATAACCCCAACATTTTGTAAGGTCAATAAATACTTATTAGCAGGGTGATCAACTGGATAATCTTGCATTTTATCAAAGTATGTAGGTTCTAGAGCAATGGAAGATAAATTTTCTGTATGAATAATATATGCATCATCATGTAGTACAGAAATATCGTATCGTCCATCATGTTGCTCATGAGTTAATGTAGATTTACCAGATCCAGATAACCCAAATACACCAATCGTATAGGAAGAGCCATCTTTTAAGTTATACCGTTTCATTCCACCATGGCAGGCTACATAACCATAACGATTTGCCAAAGACCATCCTAATGTAAGGGTACCTTTTTTATGTTCTCCAAAATAGCGCATACCCAAAATCATAGCACAGTTATGAGCTGGATCAAAAATTGCTAATCCCCCAGGATGACCTTCTACCACATAATCTGGGTCAGAATAGATAAATATATCACCCTCTGGAATATCTTTACTATCTTGATAAAAAGATTTCACTTCTTCATTGAAAAATTGAAAGTTAATTGCCCAAGAATACAGAATAGATGCATGGTCCTTAGGGATCATTAAATGCGCACGTGCTGTGAAAGCTTCATCTAATCCTACGATGGCTTGTGCTGAAATCCACTCTTTATGGCGGCTATTATACACCGCTTCACGAGCAATATCACATAATTCTATTTCATTAATACCCTCATCACCAATAATTCGACGAGCTTTTGCATATCTACCTGTAGTCTTACCATCATTAGTCACCAAAACTTTTGCATCCTCTGGCAATCCTTGCTCTTCTGCACGATAGATTGGCATATCTAATACAATAACACCAGGCTCTTTTGTTGCTAATTCATAAGCTTGTGAAAGACTTTTTACTGGGGTCACATTGTTTCCATAAAAAGCGGTTTCAATAGTGCTTCTTAATTTAGAAAATAAAGGATTTCCCTTAATTTCAGAACGTTTCCAATTTAATTTTGTTGCCATATATGATCCTCATTACTTCTAATATACTATAGTTTTGTATATTTAATTATTGTAACATTTAATTAAAGTTTTCACAATACAAGGGGATTTATCCATATATATATTCTTCATCAAAATATAATCATCTGTGATATCTATCACTAAATATTCATAAGATATAATAATTTTACAAACCATGATTACCATAAAACGGATGTACCAAAAATCCTTTGATACATCCGTATTAGTAGTTTGATGAATTTATGAGGAAGGGTTTACTAGAGATTCAATATCTAATCCTTCTAAATATTCTTTAAATGCTTCTGCTAACTGTGGATTACGTAACCCATATTCTACAGTAGCCTTCAAATATCCTAATCGATCGCCGATATCATAGCGCACACCTTCATAAGAATATGCTAGTATTCTCGATGAAAGTCTAGCAATAGCATCTGTCAATTGAATTTCATTACCCGCCCCTTGTGGGGTTTTTTCTAATTCATCAAATATATCCGGAGTTAAAATATAACGTCCTAACACCGCTAAATTAGATGGCGCATATTCAATAGAAGGCTTTTCCACTAGACCAGCTACTTCATATACATTAGGTTCAATTTCACTACCAGATACAATACCATAGGCACTCACTTTGTCTGGAGGCACATATTGAGTCCCCAATATAGTCACCCCTTCATGTGCATAATGACAATCAATCAACTGTTTCAAACACGGTCTATGAGGATTATACACCACATCATCTCCTAAAAGGACAGCAAATGGCTCATCTCCAATAAAGGATTTTGCACAATAAATGGCATCACCCAACCCTCTAGCCGATTTCTGGCGGATATAATGTACCTTTATATTCGCTAGATTTCTCACCATTTCTAAATGTTGCTGTTTCCCTTGTTGTTGCAATAATTGTTCTAATTCTACACTAGTATCAAAATGATCTTCAATGGCTCGCTTATTGCGTCCTGTAATAATTAAGATATCTTCTATGCCAGAATCGATAGCCTCTTGCACAATATATTGAATGGTCGGTGTGTCCACGATAGGCAACATCTCTTTTGGTTGTGCCTTAGTGGCTGGCAAAAATCGTGTACCAAAGCCTGCTGCGGGAATAACCGCTTTTCTAACTTTTTTCATGGTGTCCCCTTAGATTAAAAATCTTTCGCTACCAATGTGTATTCCCATTTCTTTTGTTTCGTACGATATGTTAAAGATCCTTCAAAAGAGTGTAAATCTCTATGCCATGTAAGATCTACATATCGTAACTCATGACTTTGTACATCTCTTTGTAATTGTAGGCTAAAACGGTCTAAGCGTGTAGCTTGTAAACTTAATCCATAGTATAAATTATGCTTTACATCAATTTGGTCAAATGGATATGGTGAGTCTCCTAAAACAGACACATTACTTTGACGATATCCAATCCATGCTTTCATACGAGATCCTATATTGGTAGTAGTCCCAATACCCCAGTATGGCATAGAACGAACTGATGAATTATATCCATAATAATCACGTTGGTAACCGCCATAAAGGGTCACCTCTGTATTACTTCCCACATGAACTGGATCGTGAGATACTTCACCATAATATTTAGCATGAGTCCCTTTAATATGACCTTCATACCATTTACCATAGCTAGCTCCACCGCGAATAGTCAGTGGCGTACGACCCAAATGATATGCATGAGTGTCTACAGATACTTCTGGTTTCTTTTCTACCCATACTTTTTTTGCATTCAGTGTAGCTGATTCACGGCTATATGCCACTTTTGCCGTTCCCCAAGGCAACAACTGAACATATCCAAAAGATGGTTTAAAGCCAACATTAGTTCCCCATGTATAATGAAAGAATAACTCCCCATGTTCCGACACTGGATAGTTAATTTTA
Source organism: uncultured Veillonella sp. (assembly GCA_963522415.1). GTDB lineage: Bacteria > Bacillota > Negativicutes > Veillonellales > Veillonellaceae > F0422. Next base: position 9,233 of record CAUQZV010000032.1, read on the forward strand.
CCATTTAAACTTAATCCATCTGTAGAATTATACTTTGGCCTAGGTACAAAGGAAAAGACGCTCATTTCCCCTTGTTTATCTTGACGTAAAGACACAGTATATTTACTCAAGGAAATAATTCGTTTATTTTTAAGATAAAAACTCGCATTATGTATAATCACTTTATCTCCTGGAAAAACTTCGATAAAATCGCCCTCTACTCGGTAGTCAGGTGCTCCTTTAAAGGCTATCGCATGCTTTGTGGTTAGCCAACCTTTTTCAATACGCCCTGTTTTACCGTTAAAGTCACCAACCTTCGCTTTAATCCAGTATGGATCCACATAACCAAATACATCTTTAGTATGCGCATCTCCAGTAATCGCATTATAAGAAATATAAGTTCCTGTTAAATCTTTTGTGGCACCCTTATCTTCCAAAAAGTGATAGCCTGTGGAACTTTCATATTGTTGATTTTTTATATTTCCTTCTATTGTTTCCACGGATAATTGTTGATTACCACGACCTACTTCTACATTACCACGAGCCCAAACAAGCCCTGTTGTATCATTATAATGCATTTTATCTGCATCAACACGAACAGGAAGAGCCGGCTTTTCAGTCGTTATATTTTCTTTTTTTTCAATGGGCTTCACCTGTAAAGTCGGTACATACTGTGTGTCTGTAGAGGATGTTACAACAGTGTGATTATTTACATATTGAATATCTGAAACCTTAGGAATGACCTCAGATACCGGTAAAGTTGCATCTAATGTTTGCGCATGCCCCTGCGTACATGCAAGCATCGTTAATACAGCAGCTGCCGTTACAGAATATTGTTTCATCCTCATCTCCTAGTCTTTTTCACGCTTTACAATAATTATAGGTTTATCTGTCAATGAATCATCATGCACTACTTTTGTAGACTCCTCTTTTACTTTCGCAGTTGGTGTAGCTACCATTTTAGATGCTGGTTCCACTGATTTTTGAGCAACCACTGGTTCTATCTGAGGTTTTAAGGTAAGACCTGTATCTACACCATGTACCTCCACACCAGAAATAGTAACTGTTGACTCTGGTTGTACATACACAAGAGTTCCTACTGGTAAGTCAATCGATTTACCTTTGACAAAGAAGCCTCCCACAAGACCTACTGGTCCCAGTAATACAGCCCCAGCCACAGAGGCTCCTGCAGCTTTTAATTCACTTTTTGTTTTTGTTTTTGCTTCTTCCCCTTGAATAGCAGTAAAGTTTGTGCCATCAATACCTTGTAAATGATCAAATACAATATTCAACTTTGCATTACGACCAAAAGAGCGTGCTTTTGTTATTTCTGTAATATGACCAGTGCCGATAGTACCTTTTGGAATCAATAACGTTTCTCCATCCATTACATCTTCCGCCACTTTAACATGCACCACATCATCTTTTACATTTTTTTGAGATGTTACTGGTTCTGTTAACTCTAATGTAAACACTTGGTCCGCACCAATCGTACCTGGTTTTATTTTCAACGCTACTTGTGTGCCGAAAATAGATTGCTTTAACTTTTGTACACGACTTTGTAAAGATCCTTTTGACTCTATGCCATTCACACTACGTTCCATTTCCCCAATACGTTCTACCAAAGAGCCACTATGAACTTCATCAAAATACATCCATTCTAATGCATTCACTTCTTGGTGCAATGTTACCTTTGTACCTTGACCTTCCACAGACTTGTATAAAGATTCCACTTGACCAGTAATACTGCCTTGTTGTTTAGCTCCCAAAATAGTATCTTGCAATTGATGCACTCGATCTGTTAAAGCCCCTACTTGCACTTTACCATATACAGTACTTTCTAAGGCTTCTGTTTTTTCTAAAACAGTATCTGGTGCAGCCCATACACTTGTTGTTAAAAGAGCGAATACGGCTCCCAATACAGCAGAACGTTTCATAGTATCTCCTCATCTCTACTAACACATAGATAGCACGGGCAAGCCCGTGCTAATCCATTAAATCTTCAAATCTATAATTGCCGATACACCGACCCCTTGAATGCGATTTGCACTCGTTGGGTTTGTGCTATCAATCGGTACTAGTCCTTTTACGCGAGCTACGGAATTAAAACTAGCCTCTATTTGCGCTACTGCCTCAACACGTTCCACTTCACTGCTAGGTCCTGTTACCTGTGCCGCACCAATGTGTCCACCTTTCCCAAGACTCACAATAGGAACTACTTTTGTTGAATAGGTAGTACTCAAATTATTTTGCTTTAATAAACTGTTCAAGAAGTTATTGATGGAGTCACCGTATTTATCTACTAGAAAGCCCACGCCTCCTACTTTCAATACGCCTCCTACTAGACTCCCTAAATTAAATGCCTGTGCTTGTTGAACGCCAACAACACCTACAGTGGCTACCGAGAATGCTACCATAGCAGCTACGATTTGTTTTTTCATCGTAATATCCTCCTTTTCCTTTCCATTGTATCAAAAAATACATTTTTATTCTATACAAAGTATACGGGATATGTATGATTTTTTCATGAAGTATTACAATTTTCTAACAAATTCGTGGTACTTGGTCTTCTCCCAGCATATCAAGGAGACGTATCCCCCCCACTGCCGTTTGCAATCCTACTTTGCCAGCATTACCATTCACCACATCACCGACGATCACCGCATCACGACCTTCTGTGAAAGTGCGCATCATCTGCACTACCTCATCTGCCACATCAGCGCGTACAATGGCAATCATCTTACCTTCATTTGCCAAATACAATGGGTCGTAACCTAACACTTGGCATACCGCTTGTACTTCCGCACGGACAGGGATGGCAGACTCTTGCAATCGAATCCCTTTTTGTGCAGAGTTAGCAATCTCTTGGAGCGTCGTCGCTAATCCACCACGGGTAGGATCTCTAAAGAAAGCAATATCTTTACCAAAGGTTTCTAACAATTTATGAGCCATTTTATGTAAAGGCGCACAATCTGTTTGTAGGGTATCAGGTAGATCCAATCCATACCGAGTTCCCATGACAGCAATCGCATGGTCCCCTAAGGTACCGGAAATGATGACTTTCATACCACTTTCAATATAGGAAGTGCCTAACTGTACATAATCCGGTACAATACCTACGCCAGCAGTATTGATGTAGATGCCATCAACGGAACCCTTTTCTACCACCTTCGTATCCCCTGTGACAATGGATACCCCTGAAAGGCGTGCCATGTCTGACATCGTTTGCAGCACTGTTTCTAGCGTAGAAATAGGTAAACCTTCTTCTAGAATAAGGCCACACGACAAATACTGAGGCACTGCACCCATCATGGCTAAGTCATTTACCGTACCGCACACTGCTAACTTGCCAATGTTGCCACCGGGAAAGATATGCGGTGTTACTACATAGGAATCTGTACTCATAGCCATACGTCCCGTTGTAACTGGAAATACAGCGCCATCATGTAATTCATTTAATATTGGATTCGAAAAATATTTCACAATATATTGGTCCACCAATTCATGGCTAAATTTACCGCCATTACCGTGGACTAAGCGAATACGTTCCATTTATTCCTCCCAGGTCATTCCACCACTGGAAAAACCGTATTTATACCACGCTGAACAACTACCTTCTACGGATACCATACAAGCTCCTACTGGATGCTCTGGCGTACAAAGTTTACCAAATAAAGGACATGCATCAGGATGAATCATCCCCTGAATGACAGATCCACATTGGCAGCCTTTCGGTCCATCACTAGTTGTAAATGTTTCTAAAGGTAGTTGCACCAACGCATCATAGGCAGACCATTCTCCGCGCAATTTTAAACCCGATGCGGGCAGTACACCAATACCACGCCAACCATCATCAGACGGTTCATACAAGGTATCCATTAATTGTTGTGCTACGGAATTTCCCGTTTTCGCCACTACGGACCGATACGTATTTCCTACATAAAATTTTTGTTCTTTACGTTGTTCTAAGAGATTTACAATAGCTGCTAAAATTTCCACACCATCAAAGCCAGCAATACAACTTGGCATATGATATTCATCAGCTAAGAATTGATACGGCTGTTCTCCAATGATAACGCTTACATGACCTGGCAATAGGAATCCATCAATTTGATGGTCTGGATTACTTAATAGAGCTCGTAATGCAGGAGGCACCAGTTTATGAGAAATTAAGAAAAATACATTCTTTACCCCCTTAGCATGCACCGCCTGAATAGTAGCTGCAATAACAGCAATAGTCGTTTCAAAGCCGATACCCAAGAAAATAATCTTTTTATCTGGATATTGTTCACTCAATCCAAGTACTTCCATAGGGCTATAAATAATTTCAATATGAGCCCCATTTTCTTTCGACTGCCATAAATTACCTGTGGTACCAGGAATCTTCAGCATATCTCCAAAGGTAGCGATGACTACATCCTCTCGAGCCGCATACGCCAAGGCTTGATCCATATATTGTTGGTCTGTCACACACACAGGGCATCCAGGACCGCTGATCAATTCTATGCCTTTCGGCAACATTTGACGGATCCCTTCTCGAAAGATAGCCACTGTATGGGTCCCACAGACTTCCATGAATCGTACAGTTTCCTCTGGATTATGTAATTCGTGAATGCGCTCTAGTAAACTAGCTGCGACTTTCGATTTTTCCGTTAAAGTAATCTTGTTCAAGTTCTTCTAATTCGCGGAATGCCTCAAGGGTCAAACGCGCTTCCTCCTCATCTACAATTTGTACGGCACAGCCCGCATGGACTAATAACCAATCCCCAATTTTTGCTTCCGGCACCAATAACAGACTGCACTCTCGTTGCACCCCTGTTAATTCCACTGTACCAATTGTTTCATTAATATGCACCAATTGTGCTGGTACTGCTAAACACATAGTATCTCCTATCTATTCATATAACTTCCTAACCATAATTGCCCTAAAGCGATACCGCCATCATTCATCGGGCTTTGGGTAGGCACGTGGACTGTGTATTCCTGTAATTCTTGCATCACTCCTTCTAGGAGAATACGATTTTGGAATACTCCTCCACACAAGACAATATGCGAAATGTGTCGTTCCTCACAACATCGTTTCGCCATCTGTCCTATATAATATATCAAAGTTCTGTGAAAGTTCGCTGAGATTTTTGCTACACTTTCACCATCTTTTAATTGTTCTATCACAGATCGTACTAAACTCATTGTATCTAATACGCTTCCGTCCAGCTTCATGTCTAGGATAGTGCCCTTCTCTGAAAGCGCCAGTTGCTCTAACTCGATAGCAAGATGCGCATCATAGAGATGGACATGACCTAACCCCAACAAAGATGCTACGGTATCAAATAAACGACCACTACTAGAAGACTGTATCATCTGCATATGGGGCATCATTTTCTCTAACAATTGCCACCCTTTAGGCAATGATTCTTTCCACTGTTCTATCACCGTAGGCGCTCCTGTTGGATAGAGCTGATTCACATACCATAACGCTTGGCGCCACGGCTCTCGTACAGCTACTTCACCGCCTGGCAAAGGGGCATAACTCAAATGTGCCATTCGTTCCATATGTTCTTTGTGGCAATATAAAAATTCACCACCCCAGAGAGTTCCATCTGTACCATATCCTGTTCCATCAAAGCAGATTCCTAACACAGGATCTTGAATGTTATACTCCGCCAGTACCGCTGCCACATGGGCATGATGATGCTGCACTTCTATAACAGGTAATTGATGCTTCTCTGCATAGATTCTACCACACTGTGAGGTGTAGTAGCCCGGATGGGCATCCACGATGACCTGTGTAGGCTGTAATTGAAATAACTCTTCATAGCGCTTCGTTGTGGACCACAACAAATCCTGTACTCGCTGATGCTCCATATCTCCCATGTAGGGGCTAAGGATAGCATGAGACCCACGATTCATACCGAAAGAGGCTTTCATATCACCACCCATAGCTAACATAGTAGGACTCTGCTCTAATGGTACTACAGAAATAGACAAAGGGACGTACCCTCGGCTACGGCGAATCATGATTGATTTATCATGCACCACTTGTACCACAGAATCATCTACAGGAGAGATAATCTCCCGATTGTGAGTCAATATATAATCTGCAATGCCCTGTAGCTCTTCCGCTGCCTGTGCATCATCATATAGTACAGGATCACCACTTCGGTTCGCACTAGTCATGACCCATAGAGCATCAGATGGCACTAAACTGTAGTGATACGGAGCATAGGGCAACAAAATGCCTAAGGTTTCCATACCAGGGGCTACACTGGGAGCCACTGGCGTTATCTGTGATGCCACCTTCATAGTGATCTTAGTAAATGTATTACGACATTCTTGATTAGAAACATATTTTTTCTGATTTATATCAGTCATCTCTTTAAGATCGGTATCACACTCAGAAGTCACACATGTTTCTGTATGCATGACGTCATTAACAGTAAAGGTCAAACTTACTTTACGTAACAAAACAATGGGCCTTGCAGGACTCAACAACAGTTCTTCTTCTGTGTTAGATATATGCACATACTGCTTTGCCGTTTCTAAAGACCCTGCCATAACTGCTAAGGGTTTTCTAGGTCGTCCTTTTCGCTGGCGCAAGGTTTGTACCGCTGTTTCTTGTAACGCATCACAGACCAAATGATAGCCGCCTACGCCTTTTAATGCTACAATGGCACCTTGTTGTATGGACTCTTTGGCTTGCTCTATGGCATCCTGTCCAGTAGCGAGTACCGTTCCATCTACACCTCGTAATGTAAACATGGGACCACAGTGCTCGCAAGCATTGGGCTCCGCATGGTATCGTCGACCTTCTAGATTTTCGTATTCCTTCTGACAATCTTCGCACATAGGGAATACTTTCATAGACGTTGTATCACGGTCATAGGGTGTACTTTCAATAATCGTATACCGAGGACCGCAATTTGTACAATTTGTAAACCCATAATGAAAGCGTCGATTTTCAGGGTTTTGTATGTCCTGCAAGCACGCCTCGCAAGGCGCCATATCGGCGCCAATAAAGGCATTGCCTTTCACGCCTTGCGAAAGGATGATGGTAAAATCATCCAAATCCTGTAATTCTGTCGGTTTCATTTGTAAGGTATCGATACGTCCATGCATAGGTAACTCAGATTGCAATCGTTCTACAAACAATTGGCAATCTGCATCCACCCCCTGTATGTGTATCTCCACACCGCTCGTGTCATTTCTCACTGTGCCCACGATTTCTAATTCGTGAGCTAGTTTAGACACAAAGGGGCGGAATCCTATGCCCTGTACAATGCCTGTTACATGTATGGTGTATGCTTTCATAGAACCCGCCTCCCTTCTGTTATATAATTTTAGTGATTTTCTTGTCGGATCCCTGCTGCATCGAGTTCAGCTTGGATCATAATAGCACATTCAATACGTTTTTTCTGTAATTTACATCCCATTTCGTATGGTGTGCTAAGGTCTCCACCTAATGTTTCATTATTCGCATGGCAACCGCCAGAGCAGAAGAATTTTGCCCAGCAATTAGCACATGTTTCTTTCGTAAATACGTGAGTGTTTCTAAACTGCGTTGGTATATCATAATTTTTCAAACCATCGAAAACAGTACCAATCACATACCCATCTTTACCTACATATTGGTGACATGGATAAATATCTCCATTTGGTACGACAGCCATATACTCATGACCAGCACCACAACCACGCAAACGTTTTGCCATACATGGGCCACGGTATAAATCCATACGGAAGTGGAAGAAATTAAATTTCTCGCCCCAACCAGCCAATTGACGTTCTAAATATAGGTCTGCCAATTTTTCATATTCTTTTTCGATGATTGGCATATCCTCAGGACGTAACACATAAGCCCCATCTTCGCCAACCACTGGTTCCATAGACAAATGCTCAAAACCTAAGTCGGACATAGCTTCTACGTCTTTGCAGAAGTCTAAATTATTATGCGTATAAGTGCCACGCACATAGTATTCACGGCCATCACGTTGTTTAACAGCATTGACTAAATTTTTCGCCACTGTTTCGTATGTATCTCTACCACCAGAGCTTGGACGCATGCTATTATGCACATCTTCACGACCATCTAGGGAAAGTACTAAGCTCATGTCATGTTCATTCACATAGTCAATTTTATCTTGTGTCAATAACATGCCGTTGGTAGTCAATGTTAATTTAAAGATTTTACCATGTTTTTCTTGAATGGATTCAATATATTCTACGGTCTGTTTCACTACATCCCAGTTTAACAAAGGCTCGCCACCAAAGAAGTCGATTTCACAATGTTGACGTGGACCGCTCATGGAAATCAAGAAATCTACAGCACGTTTCGCCACATCAAAGCTCATTAATTCACGTTTCACTCCGCCGTAGTCACCTTGGCTGGCAAAACAATATTTACAAGCTAAGTTGCAATCATGAGCAATGTTTAAACAAAGAGCTTTTACAATTGGCTTTTCATCCACCACAAGTTTGAACTCTGCAGACATAGGAGCAAAGAGCATTTCCTCTTTGATGAGTTCATCTAACTCATCCATAATTTCATCTAACTCCGCTGCATCTTCTGTGGCATCTAATGCACTATGTACAGCCTCACGGTTGGTGCCGTTATAGATATCTAATACGCGATCGATAAGCTCATCGATCACATGGATAATACCACTATTTACATCTAGTAGAAAGAACTTATCTTTCATTTTAAATTTATGAATCATCGGTTGTAATTCTAACATTCATACCTCCATTAACTTACTAAAGTCTACCGTTTATTATATCACTTTATACTCGTAACGTATAGAAAGCTATCAATATAGGGTATACTTTTTCTAAAATTATAGTATGCAAAAAATTGTACTTTTGAAGTACAGATATTATAATTTAGACGAGCTAAAGATATAAAAGGGTTAGCATACAGAATCCCCCTAGATCTGATACATCTAGGGGGATTTTTGTATGTTTTATAGTAACACTTTTAGTATAATCCTAGAAGTAATATAAAGCAAATAAGCTGCCCACCATATGGTGAACAGCTTATTGCTAATCGAATGATTATTTTTGTTTGCACACTTGGTTGCCTACTGTACAGCTAGTTTTGCAAGCAGATTGGCAAGATGTTTGACATTCGCCGCAGCCGCCTGTTTTAGCAGTTTTTTGTAGGGATTCAGTGTTAATTGTACGAATACGTTTAGACATCTTCATTCCTCCTAAGCACAAACTTACCCTTATATATTATCATCTAATACCGATTCAAGCAAGCACAAGGGATAGGAATTAATGAGCTAACGCTTCTTTCAATGTTTTAAGATTTTCTTCCATGATATCAAGGTATGTCACATTTTTTTGTGTTTGTTCTTCTGTTAAACCTTCTGCTGGGTTCAAGACATACACTTTTACACCAGTTTCAGCAGCGATAGCATTAGCCAATTTAGGGCTTACTAATTCTTCACTGAAGATGGCTTTTACATTATGTTCTTTGATGAAAGCCACAATATCCGCCATGCGTTCTGGTGTTGGTTCTGCATCTGGAGATACACCCATGATACCTAATTGTTCAAAGCCGTATGCTTTTGCTAAGTAACCAAATGCCATATGGCTAACTACTAAGTGTTTGTCGTGTTGTGTTTTACCAAATTCTTCATATTTAGCATGTAAAGCTTGTAATTTTTCTTTGTATGCTTTACCATTTGCTTCATAGTATTTTGCATTCGTAGGGTCTGCTTTAGAGAAAGCTTCTACTACAGCATCTACTTCTTTGGCAACATTCATTGGATCTAACCATACGTGTGGATCAAACTCACCATGTTCGTGCTCATGTTTATCCTCTTTTTGGGCTTTATCATGGTCATGTTTGTCATCTTTATGATCTTTGTCATGGTCGTGATCTTTATCGTGGTCATGATCATGTTCGTCTTCATCTTCATCTGGAGCTGGCAACAATGTTAAAGATTTAGCTAATTCTACTGGTTGCGCATTTTGTAGTACATCCTTTGCTAAGATCTTTTCTGTTGGTTCCAAACCTGCACCACTGTATAGGAATACTTTTGCAGTACCAATTTCTTTTAAATCTTTTGCAGTTGGATCCCAATCATGTGGTTCTGCTCCTGGAGGCACTAATAAAGACACATCAACTTTATCTCCCCCTACTTGTTTTGCTACATCATAGACTGGGAACACCGTAGTAACGACCTTCATTTTTTCAGCTGGTGCTGCTTGTTTTGTATCACTGCCACATCCAGCAATACCTACTGCAGTCGCCACCATAGTAGCACCTAGTACAAAATAGGTTAATCGTTTTTTCCAATTCATGAGTATACTCCTCCTAACACATAAAAAACAAGAAGTGATTAGTTTTTGCTAATTCACTTCTTGATTATATCCGATTTAAAAAATCCGTGCTTGAATGCATGAGCAGTCTATACACTCAATTTCATTATCATTTAAATTTCTTAATCACTGCCATTGCCACTGGGGTTACTACAGCTACCGCTAATAAGGCTTCTGGAATACCATGAGACCATACAATGCCCATCACAACATTAAATACAGCTTCTGGTGAAATGTGTGTTGCCTTAGCAAATTCTACCCCATAAATTGTGTAGATACCAGTCATGACAAGAATAGTATTTGTCGCTGTTCCTAAGAACGCTGCTAGACCGATACGGATGGCTTTCACCTTGATTGGCAAGTACATATATACTAGCGCTGCTACTAAACCGATCAACATTCTTGGCAATACAGAAATGATAGGATTCATGAATGCAAAGGATAAAATATTAGGCGCCATGTACGCTTGTACCATACTGTACGCAC
>CAUQZV010000033.1:0-19459 GCA_963522415.1 uncultured Veillonella sp.
TAAAGACTTAGCAGCCGGTGCTGTAAAAGTAGCTGCTGGTAAAAATGTGAAGGTTGCAGATGCTACAACAGACCATGTGACAACATACACAGTGGATGCTATCGATACTAAGGTAGAAGCCGGTGAAGGTCTTGAGGTTACTGGTGGTACAGAAGATACTGATAAAGTTCGTACTTACAATGTAGGATTGTCTCAAGCTACAAAAGCTACATTAGCGAAAGTCAGCGACATTGCTAAAGCAGTAGGCGCTGATGGTGCTAACGGTATCGACGGCCGTGATGGCAAAGCAGGCACTGGTAAAGATCCACAAGCAGCTGATGCAACAGCAGGGGATAAAGGCTTAACTGGTAAAGATGGCTTGAACGGTAAAGACTTAACATCTAAAGTGAACGCATTACGTAACGGCGAAGCTGGTACAGTGGTGTACACAGATGAAAATGGCAACCGTTTAGCAAAAGCTAACGATGGTCAATACTATCCAGCCACTAATGTAGATAAAGACGGCAATGTCTTGAACAATGCGCAACCAGTGACAAATCCACAAGCTCGTTTAGTGAACCCAGATGGTACAACAACAACAGCGACTGTATTGAACAATGTGGCATCTTCCATTGAGAAAGTAAAAGCTACTGATGCTCAAGGTGCTGAGATTGCAAAACCTACATTCTTAGAACGCTTGAAAACAGCAGCTGGTACTGAATCTTCTAAACTTGGCGTAGTGAATGTGAAAGACTTGTACGACGCATCGAAAGATATCGTTGACCTTGGCTTAGACTTCTACGGCAATGACGAAGCAGAAGCAACTGGTAAAGTACATCGTAATTTAGGTACAGCTGTAAAAATCCAAGGCGCAGGTACTTTCACACGTGGTGAGGGCAAAACAAATAACATCAATGTGAAACGTAACACGGCACAAGATGGATTTGATGTGGAATTGGCTGAAAACTTAACTGGTATGAAAGAAATCGCTGGTACTGGCAAAAATGACCTAGTGATTAAAAATGGTGATAATGCAGTAATCACGGTAAAACCTGGTACAGCTGGTACTAAAGGAGATGTAGACTTCGGTGGCTCTAAAGTGACTAATATTGCGGCTCCAACAGGTGATAGTGATGCTGTTAATAAATCTTATGTAGATGCCGCATTGAAAGGCGTAAAAGTAAAATCTGATTTACGATATGCAGCAGATACAAATGTAGGTGCTGCAGAAGGTGCAGACCACTTAACATTAGGACTTGAAACAGGTACGTTGAAAGTGGCTGGTACAGCTGGTGAAATTACTACAAAAGCTGAAAACGGTACGATTACGATTGGATTAGATGCCAAAGCTCGTGAACAATTAGCAAATGCTGCTAAAGTGGGTAACACAGCATCCGATGGACGTGATGGTAAATCTGGCGTAGGTCAAGATGGCACGGCTGCAGCTGGTACAGCTGGTGCAGCAGGTCCAACTGGTAAAGATGGCTTGAATGGCAAAGACCTTGTAACAAAAGTGAATGCATTACGTAACGGCGAATCTGGTACAGTGGTTTACACAGATAACAAAGGCAACCGTTTAGTAAAAGCAAATGACGGCAAGTACTATAAAGCGGATGATGTAAAAGATGATGGCAACAAAAAAGATGGTGCTCAAGTAGTAACAACTCCAGAAGCTCGTTTAGTCGGTCCAGATGGTTCTACAACGGGAGCTCCAACTAAGTTATCTAATATCGCAGCTGGTAACATCGAAAAAGGTTCTACAGATGCTGTTACTGGTGATCAGTTGCACAGTACGAATGAACGTGTAGGTGCTGTAGAAAAAGCTGTTGCGGGCAAAGCAGATGCAACAGATTTAGCTGCGAAAGCTGATAAACAAGTTGTAGATGACTTAGCAAAACGTGTTGAAAAAGGCCGTGTATTCACCGCAGATACAAAAGATGGAAAAGACCCATTAAAAGCTGAAGTTGGTTTAGGCGATACATTGGCTATCGAAGGTGGTGCAGATCCTGCTAAATTGACAGATAACAACATTGGAGTTGTGTTAACGCCAGCGAAAGATGGTAAACCAGCTACGATGACTGTGAAATTGGCGAAAGATGTTAAGATGGCAGACGGTACGACTTCTTATGAAGAATACTTGAGAGAGTATGAACGTAATGAAAAAGGCGAGCTAAAACTTGACAAAGATAATCATCCAATTCCAGCTAAAAATGCTGATGGCACACCTAAGTATCAATTGGATAAGAATGGTAAACCTATTTCTTATTCTGATACAACTATTGGAGGCAAAGGTACATTCTATGGAACTAGTCATGTAAATGGCGATGCACATGTTACTGAAGACAGCAATGGAGACCCAGTATATGCACGTACTGCTATGACTACTGGTAATGGCACTGTATATACATCTCATGTAGATGATAAAGGCCGTTTAGTATATGACTATAAACATGAGCTTCAAAATACAGTGACTACTGTTGTTAACCCAGATGGTATTACCATTATTCCTGGCGAATATAAAGGTAAAGCTCCTGTATCTCTTACAGAAAATGGCTTAAACAACGGTGGCAATACAATCCGTAATGTAGCCCCTGGTGTATACGAGTCTGATGCAGCGACAGTAGGTCAAATGAATGCAGCCACAAACACAATGACTCGTCAAACTAATGAAGTAGGTGCTCATGCAGCCGCATTAGCAGCGATGAACCCATTAAGCTATGATCCACTTAAAAAATCTCAAGTAATGGCTGGTGTTGGTAAATACAAAAACAGTAAAGCCCTTGCATTAGGGGTGGCTCATTATGCTAACGAAGATACGATGTTCAACGTAGGTATCAGCGTTGGCGGTGGCGAAAACATGATGAATGCAGGTGTGACATACCGATTCGGTGGAGAAGACAGCATGATTCCTGAACGCTACAAAGGTGGCCCAATTTCTTCCGTCTACATTTTACAAGATGAAGTATCTGCACTTAAGGCTGAAAATGCACAAGTGAAAGCAGATAATGAGCAAGTAAAAGCAGACAATGCACGCATGAAAGAAAACTATGAAAAAGTAATGCAAGACAATGAAGAAATGAAAGCACAAATTAAAATGCTTATGGCTCACATGGGTATCAAATAATAGAAGCGATTCTATTCCCCACAAAGAAAGGTCATAGACTTTCATAAGAAAACCCTCCTGAGGTACATACCTTGGGAGGGTTTTTCTAATTTGTGCTTTTAGTGTTATCTGACATGTGATATAATGAGAATATAAAAAGAGAGCCAATAACGTGGTGGTAGCGTTAGGCTCATCTGGGATATAGAATGGCCTAACGTGTATAAGTAGTAGGAATACTTATCATAGCGTTAGGCTTTTCACATATTTAAGGATTATTTCTTCAAATATGTGAGTAATGCTAATACGAACATAGCGAATAAAATCATGATAGAAATTGCTTCGAATACGGTCATATTACTCACCTCCCTTACTAAGTAAGAAAGATGCACCTAACTCACGTTAGAGGCTCTCATGGCTATAGTATATCATAAGAATATTCGTAATGTGAAAAATAAAGTAATTATTAATATAAGGGCAATCTGTTTTCTAATCTTTTGTAGGTTGATTGAGCGTGACAAATTGCCTTTTTATATATGTGGAAGGGAAAATATGTTATAATAAAAGTAATCAATAAAATTATCAATTAGGAGTTAATATGAAAGTTACCTATTTAGAGCATAGCGGTTTTGTCATTGAAGCTGGCAAACGGGCTTATGTATTTGATTACTGGAAAGATCCAGCTGGTGTGGTAGATACATTAGTGGAACAAGACTACGAGTTACATTTCTTTGTATCCCATATCCATCATGATCATTATGTGAAATCAATTTTCAAATATTTACCATATATACACAGTGTTTGGTATCATGAAGATGTACCAGCGTTGGGAGATGCACAAGCAGTGAGTGATAAAGCTGTGCAAGACCGAATTGCCTTTCACTCTATGGCAGTAGGCGACACCCTAGCAGCAGAAGGCCTAACTGTCACCATGTTTGGCTCCACGGATGCAGGCGGTTCGTTCTTGGTGGATACAGGGACACATCGAATCTTTCACGCAGGAGATTTAAACTGGTGGCATTGGTCTGGAGATACGCCGGAAAATATTGCAGAGGCGAAAGCGTTAAAAGAGAAAGAGTTCGCTCCTCTCACAGGTTTATCCGTAGATATCATGATGTTCCCGGTGGATGCTCGTCTAGAAGTAGCCCGTGAATGGGGAGCCTTAGAAGTGTTAGATATGATGAACACGAAACTATTTATTCCTATGCATGCCAATGGTCCTATTTGGGTGCCATCGGAAACATTCCGGCACACATACCCAAACCAACGGTGTTGGATTCCTACACAGCCAGGGGATGCGGTGGTAGAGGAAGTGAAGTAAATGACACCATGGTTACAACGACATGGAGCGACTTCCTTATTAGTCTTGATGGCAGTCATATTCTTAGTGACCTATCCCTTTCATAGAGATCCTTTCTGGGGGCTTATCACGCATATTTCAGGAGCTGCCATGATTGGTGGCTTAGCTGACTGGTATGCGGTGATGGCGCTGTTTACGAAACCCTTAGGGATTCCTTTCAAAACGGCGCTCATCCCTAGGAATAAGGCGCGGTTCGTGGAAATGGCACGGCATATGATGGTGGACGAACTCCTTCGGGTGTCCCACATGTACGAGGTGCTGAAACAGGAACGTGTACCGCAGCGGATTGTGTCGTTTATGAATAGTGCTACGGGTCGGGGATATGTTCATGTGTGTTTTGAGGAATTGAAAGACCATGTATTGCCTCATGTGAAAGAAAATTTATTGCAAGAGCAACTGCTAGGTCACATCAAGAACGGTGTGGAGTCTTGGCGAGTGACGCCTTTTGTGGTTAGCTTGTGTCGCCAACTCTTAGAACCAGAACGAGCAGAGGTGTTATGGATGCACATCAATCGTATGCTCCAACGATTACTTGCTGCGGAGGGAATTCGCCCTTATTTGTTAGGATTGGTGTCCTCTGTGATGAACCGCTACGCAGACCATTCTTTTTTACGAGAATTGGCGCTAGCATTGGGCGGGGAGTCACTTTCACCGGAATACATTACGCACATGATACAAGTGAAAGGCTGTGCCTATTTGATGAGTCAAGAGTCCTTGCAGTCGCCTTTGGGGGCTGCGGTGTACACGAAGGCTTGGTGGGCAGTGGATGAATTAGCACAAAATGGGCAGTGGCAACAAAAACTAGAAGATAAAAAGAATGCATGGTTCCGAGAGTTTATCGAAGATGGCTATGTGTTACAAGATACCTTAGACCTTGCGCGCTATGTAGAGCAAGGGGAAGCGGAATTATACCATTTCTTTGAGCGGTTGGAAACGAATGCTATAAAAGGTCGAAAGGCAGAGCGATTTATTTTATTCCAATTGTTGCACGTCTTAAATTACGTGCGCCCTTGGATTGAACACATTGTCGTGCGCGAGATGAATCGATTTACACCAGAGGAAATTACTCGCATTTTACAATCTAAATTGGGCTATGATTTGCAGATGATACGCATCAACGGATCCTTGGTGGGCGCTATCTTAGGTGGTCTTTTCTACGGATTGACCTTGCTGAAAGGAGGGATCTTATGAGCCCTCGTGTCATAGAACCTAGCAGGAATCCCTATACAATGTATGCAAACCGACTGTTGATTACTATGGCGGTGTTGTTTGCTTTTGTGTGGTGGGGTCAGTGGTATATCTTGGCTCCTTGGTATGATGGTTTGTATTGGTTTGTCCAATCTGCCCTCATCGGCAGCGTAGCGGACTGGTTTGCGGTGACTGCTTTATTTCGGAAACCGTTGGGGGTATCCTTTCATACAGAGCTGATTCCACGGAATAAGAATCGCCTTATTGAGGGGATTATCCGCATGGTGAATACGAAACTACTTACTTATGACCAATGTAAAAGTGCCATTGAACGGGTACAGTTTGTGCCTTTCTTAGATCAATATATTCGCAGTGATGTAGGACGGAATACGGTGCGCCAAGGGATTGCCGCGGTGTTGTCGGAGTTGTGGGAACGTCGTAGTGATCGGGAGTGGGCCCAATGGGGTGCACAGCGGTTGCGAAAATTTTTGCATAACCAATCTTTCATCGGTCCTATGCAACAGACTTTACTGCATGTGTGTGAACATAATCGCTATGAAAGTGTGGTCATTCGAGGGATTGACTATTTACAACGGGCGTTATATACGCCAAAGGCACAGCAATGGCTAGAAGCGGTCATTGAAGAAGAAATCGAAAAACGTAAAAAAGATGTATTAGCAGCAGTTCTTATTGGACTTTCAGAGGGATTGAACATTGTGAACGTCCAAGAAATGGCACGGGCTATCATCGAAGAAGCACATCAAATGTTGGAGCGATGGAAACAGCCGAACAGTACGGAGCGCTTGGTATGGTTACGCCAATGGGTAGGTCCTTTACAACAGATGGCATCAAATCGAACGATTACAAAAACATTGGACGATGCCATCCAACAATGGATTGATGTGCAAGATTGGGAGCTTATGCTAGAAGCGTACGTGTGTCCACGGATTCGTGAAGGCATGGTGTCCAGCGATGGGTCATCGCCAATGGCGATTGCTTTGGAATCGAGCTTCCAAAACTTATGGAACCAATACTGTAAAGAGCCGGGCATGGTGGAACGCCTAGAAGAAGCGTTGACACACATTATGCTACACATTGCGTCTAAAAGCCATGGATTTATTGGTATCATCATCCGTGAAGTGCTACAAAGTTTGAGTACAGAACGGTTCATCCATTTTATTGAAAGTAAGGTGGAAGAAGACCTTGCTTGGATTCGCATTAATGGAGCCCTCGTGGGTGGCGTAGCAGGATTGGGAACGTGGTTATTCTTGTATTACGTGTATGAGCCAGTATTGCAGAGCTTGGGAATTATCTAGTTCTGTATATAGTTTTTATTGAACTCAATGCTAGTATGCTGATACATTGCTTTAGATAGATGCAGTATATTCTCATAGCTTATGCATGGGTAAGCAATGTTGAATAGAAACTTATAAGTATTACTTTTAGAGTTTAGTGTTTGCTGTATCTAAGGGATTTATTATAAAATCGTATATAGAAAAAATAGGAGACCCAGATTCGATGGAATCAGGTCCCCTATTTTTCATTTGAAAGTTCTATATGGTTGCAGCTCTGTTAAAAAGAGACATATAGCCAATGAAATTATACAGGATTGTAGGTATATTTCGCTTTACACGAGTAATAGGTCTATTAGGCTTCTTGTACAGTGTTAAGGTTTAGCTCTAAATCCTTGATCATTTGTAAATCATCCAATGGAGAACGACCAGCTGTTGTTAGATAACCACCTACCATGATACCGTTCAAGCCACCTTTTAATGCGTAAGCTTGTAAGTCACGAAGGTTCACTTCACGACCACCAGCGGTACGGATCAATGCATTTGGTAATACAAAACGGAACACAGCGAAGGTACGAAGAATTTCCAATGGAGGAATTGGTTCGTTGTTTTCAAATGGTGTGTTCTTGATTGGGTTTAGTATGTTTAATGGAATAGAATCAACACCTAAACGTTTTAACTCGAATGCCATTTCAACACGTTGCTCTTTCGTTTCGTTCAAGCCTAAGATACCACCGGAGCAAACACGAATGCCAGCTTTTTGGGCATTGGAGATAGTGAACATTTTATCTTCATAAGAGTGTGTTGTACAAATATCTGGGAAATGGCTTGGCGCTGTTTCTATGTTAGAGTGATAACGGGTTACACCAATTTCTTTCAATTGAACAGCTTGTTCATAGGTCAATAGGCCGAGAGAACAACAAATCTCTAAACCAGTTTCTTTGCGGATACGAGTTAAAGCACGTAAGATTTGTTCGAATTCTTTTGGATTGTCTGTATTACGACCACTTGTTACGATAGAGAAGCGGATGGCCCCAGCTTCTTTCGCTTTTTTAGCGGCGTTGACGATTTCATCCTCTTCCATGAAAGGATACACAGTCACACCTGTGTCATGATGGGCAGATTGAGCGCAGAATTTACAGTTTTCTGGGCACTTACCGGAACGGGCGTTCACGATGGCACATAGGTCTACTGTATCGTCATTGAATTTTTGACGGATTTTGTCAGCCATAGCTAAAAGAATCATGGTGTCATCATCGGATGTGTGAATCAGTTGTTCCGCCTCTTCACGAGTAATCTCGCCACCATCTAATACCTTTTGTGCGTATGCTATGATTGTTTCATAGGAAATAGATTTTGATACAGTTTCCATAATTACACCTCGTAATAGTTGTTTGATTTTAATGACTACATCATAATGACTACATTATATATCTATTGTTAACTAGAGTCAATAGATTATGCGTTAACATTTATAGGTCGTCTCTTGTTCCGTTATGCAGCCTATTGCGGGTTTTATTAGATAAAGGGAAGAGCACGACATATTCCTCCACAAACTGATACAGTGGTTAGGTTTGCTCCGGAACATGTCGTGCTCTTCTTGCACTTGTGTAATTTAGGTAGTAAGGGGTGCCACAAGGTTGCTACGTATAACTGCGTTCCTCAGGGGATTGAAAGAAGGGGATAAGTACTTATCAAAGAAATCCTGAGGTTGGCTTATTTAGGGGTATATTTTAAATTTCTGCGATTGTGGAATATTATTCTATATGTAGAATTTGTAATATAATAGGTTCGTAGAAGAGTTAATGACGTGTTGTTAGGCTCATCTCGTCCTCATATGGGAGGAGGTGGCTGCTATGACTAAATATGAAAAAATCTCCTTGATTATTTCTATTGCTAGTTTAGCAATTCAACTCATTGATCTAGTAAAATAGACAATGAAAAAGCCTAACGGATAAGGTCTCACACACCTTAGCACGTTAGGCATATTTCATTTTGCATTCTTTTGAGATGAGCCTGACGCCAGCACACGTTACTAGCTCTTCTTTTCTATAGGATAAGTATAGCATTGTTTATTGTTAAATGCAAATATCGCTAGAGTTTACGTGAATATATGGAGAAAAGTCGTTGAAATTATAGGCGATAAATGGTAAAATAAATTCAGCTAAACAAAGATTTTATAAAGAAAAGCACACAAAAACTCCCTAGGGTGCCACCTAGGGAGTTTTACTTTGTATTATTTATAGATCAATACAAAATCTAGGATTGTTACAAGTGGAATAGCAATTCAATCCATTTGCGAATATAGTAGCCAATTATATTCGCCAAAATTGCCTTAAAAAGAGATTTTATAAAGAAAGTCACATTATTAAATATATGCATAATGTTGATAGTTAAGTCGAGTTTATAACGATAAAAATGCTTTTGGTGTAGTCATTTTTCGTGTTTACTTTTATAATATAAGGTAAGAGTATATCTTAGAAACGATGGTTCAGAATTTTGAAGGTAGCGGCGTAAGGAATGTAACTACTAAAGAATCGAGAACAAAAAAGATATATACATTTAGAGACGTAAGGTTGTTGTTTTGGAGGGCCTAGATGATTGTCCTAGATGCGAATGCAGAGGTTCCCATGTACGAGCAGGTATATGAGGCTGTAAAAGTGCATATTGAGCAGGGGTTGTTCCGTCCAGGGCAACGTCTCCCTTCTATACGTGCTATGGCGGCGCAGTTGGGTGTCAGCAAGATTACGGTGGAACAAGCGTATGTACAGTTGGCGACGGAAGGATATATTCAAGCCCATAACAAGGCGCCCTATGAGGTGCTAGAGATCTCCCGCCCTTTGGGGGGATATTATGACAAGGTGACTCATACTGCTACTACATCTAATCAAACATGGGCGAGCATAGGTGATACAAATCATAAGCCAGAAGAGCTAACATCGTATCGTGATAGGACTGAACGGTGCATAGCAAATTCTGCTTTGTATGAAGAAACGAATAGACTGCCCCATTCGATCCTTTACAACTTCGCTACTGGCGCCATGGACCCGGAGGGATTTGATTTCAAACGGTGGAAGCGCTTTATTGGCTATGCTTTACGAGACACAAAGCGACTGATGACCTATGGTCAGCTAGAAGGCGAACCTGAGCTGAGGTCGGCTTTGAATCAATATTTGCAACAGGCGCGAGGTGTGCGGGCATCAGCAGAGCGAGTGCTTGTGACCAGTGGCACTCTCAATTCGTTGCATATGATTGCGTCCTTGTTACAACGCCAAGGGAAATCTAAGGTAGCCATCGATCGCCAAAGCCCTAGTTTCGCTAAAGCTGTATGGAAAGATTACGGATTTTCTGTAGTAGAGGTGGATACAGGAGACCCACAATGGATTCTCACGTTAGAAGCAGCGAATGTAGGCGTCGTATACTGTATGCCATCTCATGGCGATAGTATGGGCCGTATTATGACGATCCAAGAGCGAACAGAGTTATTACGGTGGGCCCAGAGTCGAAAGGCTTTCATTATAGAAGACGATTATGATAGTGAACTTCGCTATTATGGGAAGCCAGTGTTATCGTTGCAGGGTATGGATCTCCAAGATTGCGTCATTTACATGGGTACGCCGTCGAAGGTGTTACCGCCGTCGATTCGGTTGAGTTACCTAGTGTTGCCGGTAGTTCTCTATGAGGACTTTCACAAGCACCGCAAGGCCTATGGGCAAAGTGCAGGCGTGTTAGAGCAGTTGGCATGGGCCATGTATATGGATGAAGGGGAGTGGCATAAGCAAATTCGCCGCCTTCGTAAACATTATTTAGAAAAAAGCAGGTATTTTACAAGTCTATTGCGCCACTATTTGGATGATACTTATGAGGTCATCGATCCAGAGGGTGGTGTCTATGCGGGGATTCGCAAGGTGCACACTAAGGGCGACGTGTTTCGTACACGAGCGTTACAGGCTGGTTGCGACATCAAGGTCATAGACCGAGATGGGACCGGTATTGTAGAGATGTTGTTATCGTTCAGCGGTATACCGACCCGCGACTTAGAACGGGCGGTGCAGGTATTAGCTGAGGCTTGGAAAGGGTTATAATATGGGCATACCATTTCGATTCATACAATGTGGGGATCTCCATCTAGGGGCGCCCTTTCGCTATTTAAAATCTTTTGGCAGATCCTTAGACGAGGCCATGATGCGCGCCACCTATGGGTCCTTTCAGAATATCGTGAACCTAGCTATCCGTCAGCGTGTGGCGGCGGTGCTTATTACGGGAGACGTCTACGATGGGGTGGACCATCCCCTTGAGGCGGAGGTGCACTTTGTGCGTGCCTGTGAAAGTCTCGCCAAGGAGCACATTCCTGTCTATGTGGTACAAGGCAATCATGATCCTTCTGAAAGTTGGAAACGGCACATGCCATTGCCCGACAATGTCCATATCTGTGCAGCGGACCGAGTGGATCGGTTTTCGCTTATGGTGCGTGGTCAAGAGGTGGCAGGCATATATGGTCGCAGTATTTCCAGTGATACCCAATATGAGGACTTAGCGTCGGACATTCATCCGTTGCGCAGTGATCCTTTTTCCATCGCCCTGGTACATGGAACGGTGGGACGTCATGAAGGACATGACCAGACGGGACCGTGTTCCCTCGATACATTGCGGCGTATTCCCATTCAGTATTGGGCCTTTGGTCATATTCACAAGCGTCAGGTCCTGAGTGAACAGCCTCACATCGTCTATGCGGGGAATACTCAAGGCTTGCACCGTGGTGAAAGTGGCCCGAAAGGGTGCTATGTAGTGGATGTATCTAGCCGTGGCACTGTGGAGATGCACTTTCACGAGACCAATGCTATCCGATTTGCAGAAGACACCATCGATTTAGGGCAAGTGCAATCTGTATTAGAGATGCTAGAAATGTTACGGCACAAAAAAGAAATGCTCAGAAAACAGGGGATGTCCATCTTATTAACGCTTACACTCACAGGAGAAGGCCCTTTATCCGAAGTGGCGAGTGACAATGCAGTGCGTGCCACATGGATGGAGGAAGCCCAAGCGGAAGAAGGTGGCAAACATGGCGTGTATATTATCGGCATAGAATGCGATACTTTCAGTACCGGTAAACAAGGTGTTGCTCCAGGTATGGTCAGCGATTATGTGAAAGCCTTGGATATGATGGATACGGGTGCGGATTCGTTAATGAGCATTGTGAAAAACCGCCCAGAGTGGAAACGCTTGGGCATGTATAGTCGTTTGGTGACGGACGACATGGTGCAGTCCGCCTATGGAAAGGCACGACGGGGAGGAATCCGGTTATTACAGGGGAATGAGTATGAAGATTAAAGAAATATATATAGAACACTATGGCCCCTATGAACAGTGGACCTTTCAGCCTCATGAACGAGGACTGCATGTGCTATACGGACCGAATGGAAGCGGAAAAACAACACTGCTCCAAGCCTTTCGTGTCATTTTGCTAGGCACGAAGCGGAAAGAAGAACCTGTAGAGGGGCATATTGTGGTAGAACGAGATGGCAAGACGTACCACATTGGTCGCAAAGGAAAAACCTTGGACTTTTACGAAGTGGGTGGTCAGCGGTATACGGTGGAGCCGGCGGAATTGTGGTGGCAAGGGCTAGACAAAAAGACCTATGATCGTATTTTTGCTATTACCTTGGATGACCTACAAGGGGTGGATATTATCCAAGAGGTGGACGTGCGCACACGGTTCTTTGGTGCTGAAGGTGGCGAATCCTTGGGGACCCTCGTGAAAGATGTAGATGAACTGGCTAGTCAATTGCTAGTGGCATCACCTACGGGAAAGCGGACCATCAATACGTTATTGGACCGCTTGCAAGAGGTGGAACGAGATATCCACAAGCTACAACAAGGAGAGCAGGAGTATTATACTTGGCAAGCTTCGTTGGAAGAGCTAGAAAAGAAAGAAGCTACTTTGCAAGAACAACGACAAGAGCGGAAGGAATATCTGCAAGATGTAGAGCGAGTTCTCCGTGCGTGGGATACGTATAAACGAGGGGAAGAAGCAAAACAAAAAATGCTCCAATTTCATGTAGAAGAGTCGTTGGAGCGAGAGACGTTTTTAGCATTAGATGAAGAAATCCGCCGTTGCCAAGAATACATGCGCGTGTGGCGCGGCAAGGAAGAGGGATTGGTGCCAGATAATTTCGACCCAGAAGATAGACTGGGGATGTATGAACAAGAGATTGAAAGTTTATACCAAGAAGTATCAAAATGGACGCAGTTAGAAAAAGAATGCCGTGAGGGGGATCTATATTTAGAAAAAGTGAAAGCTCAATTGGCATTTATTCGTAAATCCCATGTGTATTGGCGTGATGTGGAAGACTTTCCCAGTGATGTGAATTGGTATGATGGAGAGCAAGTGGCGCGCCAGTTGCGCAGTGCTCGTGAGGCTTATGAGGCGTGGCAACGACGAGAGCCATTTCCGCAAGATGATCAAGCTCGTGAGGTGACGGAAACGGTCAGAGCCCTAGAAACCAAGCATAGGAATTTAACGGCATTGAAAGAAGCCTACTTAGCACAAGAACCTAAGGACTCCGTCGTGACAGTAAAATCTGGCCGCTCTTATTATATAGGTTCCACAGTGTTGGGTATCCTAGGGGTGGCTTTATTGGCATGGCATGTGACTTATGCTGAGACGATTGGTGTACAGGCCATAGGTGGAGCGGTAGGCATATTACTAGCCATAGGTCTGGCCTACCAAGGGTATAGGACAGGAAACATAGTTCCAGAGGTTGCGAATAAAACTACTAAGGATGTTTCTGACTTAGAAGCTAAAGCAGGTCGCTCCATGCCATCTACAGAATCTGACTATGAAAGCTTACTTTCAGAGATACAGGCAGTAGAGGAAGCAATCAAAGGATACGGAGATGATGTGAGCCATTTCAAAGCCTACGAAGTGATGAAAGCCCAGTGGGTGGCAGAAGGTAAAACCTTAGAGGCGACAGGTAGTGCAGCCATGGATGCATGGGAAGCGTGGTTACCAAAGGCGGCTAAACAGACGAACCGAGATGATACGTTCTATGGCATGAAGGAAGAGTACCAAGCCTATCATGAGCGATTGCGCGAATTTGAAGGATACCAAAAGCAAGTGCGGTTGCATCATGAACAATTAGAAACCATCGTGAATCGATGCCGAAACTTGTGGGCGTCCTTGCAGATGAACACAGTGCCGTCCATCGTGGAACTACGGGTGGTGTATAATCAGCTACAATTGCACAAACAAAATCGTGTGCGGTGGGAGCAAAAGGAAAGCCAGCGCAAAAATTATCGGGAAGAATATGCCACATGGAGCAAGAAAGAAAAAGAATTATTCCTTGCCCAAGAAGAGTTAATTCAAAAAGGGGGCATGAAGAGTGCCGCAGAATACCGTCAGCGTTTGTTGCAACAAGATCAGCATAAGCAATGGGAGACCATTTATCGCCAAAGTCAACGGCAATTAGAATTGTTGGCACCGAAAGAGTTTCATAGAGATGTGTGGTACCGCCGTTTGCAGGGCAATGATAAAAACAAATGGGAATTGGAGTACTCCCGAAGTGAAACGGAATTGGCGCATATTGAATCATCTCTACAGGCGTTGTATGAAGAGCGAGGCACTTTGCAAGAATCTATGCGCCACTTGAGTACGTCCCATGCAGTGACGGAGGCATTGCTGAAAAAAGAACAGCTAGAAGCGGAGCTCCGAGAAGCCTTGGAAGCGTGGATGACCTATGTGTTCATCAACCATGGTATGGAACTGGCGCAACAAGAATACGAAACAGATCGACAACCGGCGATGCTAGCGAGGGCGTCTGAGTATGTGAAAGCCATGACAGGTGGCATCTATACATTGCACATGGACGACACACATAAGGGGGCCTACGTGAAAGACACCACAGGTCGGGAGATAACCCTAGGAAAGTGGAGCAGTGGTTTAGGCGATCAAGTGTACTTGGCGTTACGACTCAGCCTAGCCGAGTCCTTCGGAGAAAAGATAGAATCTATGCCGTTGCTGTTAGATGATGTACTAGTGCGATTTGATTTAGAGCGACAAAAACTGACATTGCAGGTGATTGAACACTTGAGTGAGCATACGCAGGTGTTCCTGTTTACCTGCCATGAGACGACTAGCCAGCTGGTTAGTGAGAGGGTACATCGTTACGACCTCACTCGTGACGTTACTTGTAACGTTATGTAGGTCGTCACTTGTAACGCTATGTAGCCTGTAGCGGGGATTAACTGAATAGGGTAAAGGGAAGAGCACAACATATTCCAATCCGAACTGATACAGTGGTTAGGTTCGAATCGAAACATGTCGTGCTCTTCTTGTGTTTGTGTGATTTAGGTAGAAAGGACCCGCCACAAGGCTACTACACGTGACGGCGTTCCTCAGGGGGGCTCCTTTTTGTTGCTTTAGTTATCGCGATTTTTAAGATTTAGGTAGCAATAAAAGTTCACGTTATGGGAAATTTTATAGTATAATACATAGTATAAGAGTCATCAACGTGAGTTGGGCTTATCTCTTCCTGTTATGGGAGGAGGTGGTACTATGAAAAAATTTAGAAAAATCTATAGACTGATTTTAATTCTAAAGTTAATAGTACAACTCATTGATTTGTTTAAGTAATTAATGAGAAAGCCTAACGTAAAACGTAAGTATTGAGAGTACTTACACACGTTAGGCCGTCCATTTTAATGTCCTTGAGATGAGCCTAACGCCTTCGCACGTTGATGACTCTTCTTTTGTTGCTTTCATTATAGCACGGTTTATAGGTGTATTACAAGGTTACTATGTATAATGGGTTACCTTAGGGACTAAGGCCTTGATGTTGTATACATCTGGAGATGATATCTGTATATAATTGGTATATAGTATGGTAAAATGGAACTATAAAAAATGATTTGATGATATAACAGTATCTGTGGGGGTGTGTTATGAAGTTAGGTAAACTTTCAGAGGTAGATATTAGAGATCTTTGGAAACATGAACAATATGATTTTTCGGAGTGGCTATCTAAAGAAGAAAATATAGAGATACTGGGAGATGAAATAGGATTAACGTTGACTGATATTGATAAGGAAGTGTACGTCGGGTCATATCGATGTGATTTGGTGGCTCATGATGAAACTACTGGAATCAAGGTAATTATTGAAAATCAGTTAGAAACGACAAATCATGATCATTTAGGAAAGATAATTACCTACGCATCGGGGTTAGATGCAGATGTAGTAATTTGGATTGTGAAAGAAGCTAAAGAGGAACACCGGAGCGCCGTTGAATGGTTAAACAATAAGACCACGAAAGATGTATCTTTCTTTTTAATTGAAATTCACGCCTACCAAATTGGAGATTCGCTGCCAGCACCTAAATTTGTGCTAGTGGAAAAACCTAATGATTTTCTAAAAACGACTAGTACAAATCGAGGAAACAGTGAGTTTAGTAAAAGTGAAGCTGATCGCTTGAATTTTTGGACTCGTTTTAATGAAGTATTAGTAAGTAGAAATAGACCGTTTAATGTTAGAAAGGCGCATACGGAACGGTGGTATAGTGTAGCGATGGGAACAAGCGAAGCAGGGATAGCCATTTCCTTATTAGGTAGAACTGGTCAAATTAGCGTAGAACTTGCTATTAAAGATAATAAGCAAATGTTTGATAAATTATATGGGATGCGGGATGTGATAGAAAATGAATTAGGTTTTTCTATGCAGTGGCAACGATTAGACAATAAAAAGGCATCTAGGATTCTATATTACATTGATGGACTAGATTTTGACCGACAAGAGAATCATGATGAACTGATTAATGAAATTATTGATAAGGCAGTCATAATGAGAGATGTATTTAAACAACACATATAAATTGTCACTTGTAATGCTATGTAGCCTGTGGAGGGGATTAACTGAATAGGGTAAAGGGAAGACCGTAACATACTCCTTCTCAAACTGATCCTACGGTAGGTTTGTTCAGGAGCATGTTATGGTCTTCTGCGTTTGTGTGATTTTATCAGTAAAGGTCGCCACAAGGCTACTACGCCTAACTGCGTTCCTCTGTGGGCGATTTTTTGTTACTTCGATGATAGAGATTTTTAAGATTTAGGTAGCAATAAAAGTTCACGTTATGGGAAATTTTATAGTATAATACATAGTATAAGAGTCATCAACGTGAGTTGGGCTCATCTCTTCCTGTTATGGGAGGAGGTGGTTGCTATGACTAAGTATGAAAAGATTTCCTTAATCATTGCGCTTACTAGTTTAGCAATTCAAATCATTGACGTATTAAAATAGTCAATGAAAAAGCCTAACGTAAAAGAGGTGTTGCAGACCTCACACGTTAGGCTATTTCAAATTTTATCGCTTTTGAGATGAGCCTAACGCCAATCACACGTTGATGGCTCTTCTTTGTTGCTTTCATTATAGCACGGTTTATAGATGCATTACAAGACTAATACACGTGACGGTGTGCGTGTGCTAGATATTCCTCTTTAAGAGTAGTATAATACTCTATTATATGAGAGGAGCGGATGATGAACTATTCTTGGATACGGAAATATTGGATATATATAACAGTGGTGATGGTGCTAATCATTGCCGGCGGTGTGTTCGCATGGATGCGACCCAAAACGGTGCAGGTGGTGAATCCCGTGGAACGTCAAATGCCGGTGCGCATCAGTCATGAGGCGAACATTACGGCGTTACATAAGGCTAGCGTGGAACCGACAGTGTCGGGGCCGGTGTCTACTTTTACGGTGAAAGTAGGTGACATGGTGAAAGCCGGTCAAGTGCTGGCTATGATTGATACCACATCGCTACAACAACAGTTACAGTCTTTATTAGGGCAGTTACAGGAAGCGCGCAGTCGAGCGCCACAGCAGAATACATCTACTACTGTGGTAGGTGGCAGTGTGTCGTCAGCGGATGTAGAACGGGCGCGCTATATGCGTGATACGGGTATCATTACCAATCGAGAGTTCGAATCGATTGCGGCCAGGGCACAATCACAAGTGGTAACGGTTCCGTCCTATACAGGCGGTTCAGGAGCGGATACTTCTGGAATAGAAGCTGCCATTGCAAAAATACAAGCGCAGATGGCAGCGGCCCAAATACTTTCACCGATGGAAGGAAAGGTGGCAGCTATCTATAATGAAGATAGGAAGATTGCTATTGAGGGAAAACCATTGTTGTTAATACAACAAGATTCTCCCGTGGTGGCTACGTTGAGTGTACCACAAAGCTTTGGTACGATTTTGAAACAGCCTAATGTCACTGGTGGCGTACAAGTCTATCTTGATGTTAATGGAACGCAGGTGCCAGGGCAAATTACATTTGTGGGAACAGAATCGGGACCTAGTATTACTGTAAAAGCAACTTTCAATGTGCAACCGGGGCAAGTGACGATTGGTGAGTTCTATACATTGGTGATTGAAACGAAAGCGGAAGCACCAGCTCTAACGTTGCCTAAAGAAGTCATTCGTGATGGAGAAAATGGCAAATTTGTGTATGTGGTGACGGACAATAATACGATTGATATACGAACCATTGAAACCGGATTAGAAGTAGATGGTGTGGTGACCATACTAGATGGACTATATCAAGAAGATCGAGTGGTGACAGATAAAGGGAACTACGAACTAGGCGAAAGCGTTCACTTGTGATGCTATGTAGCCTGTGGCGGTCTCATTTATATAGCAAAGGGAAACGAGCAACATATTCCTTCACAAACGGCACTACGTAATGTTTGTTCAGGAACATGTTGCTCGTTCCTGTATTTACATCACAATTAATATAAGACCGCCACAAGACTGCTACGCTTAAGGGCGTTCTCTTGGGGATGATGTATAGGAAGAGCACGGTATACTCCTCACAAACGGTATTTCATAATGTTTGTTCGGAGCACGCCGTGCTCTTCTTGTGTTTGTGTAATTTAGTCTATAACACCGCCACAAGGCTACTACGCATAACTGCATTCTCTTCGGATCGGGAAGATACAATACTGACACAAGGTCATATGATATTGAATAATATATCGCCTCATATAATGTTATGAGGTCTATAAGGATATTAATATATGTATAAAAAGAAAGACGAGTAAGGCATTCATTGATGACACTGTGTAATATTTGCATAGAAAAATATTGCTCCGTTCCATGCCTTTATGTAGTTAGAAAAGGACTTCGAAGGACGTTTAAAATGTATTGGTAATATGAGGTAAGGGGTGTATATGTCCTTATATACTATATAAACATTGAAGAGTAAAAGAAAATAAAAATTGGGGGTTGCTTTTTATATGGAAATGGAATATACTATAGTACATGTTCGAGAGAACAAGGTGTTCACACTTCATTAAGTGATGAGCAAAAAAGATTAAAATAACTGTTGACACAAACTTGTGAATCTGTTATTATAATCTAGTCGCCACAACACAGTGTTGTGAACGGCTAAGTTGATCTTTGAAAACTGAACAATGTAAGGTAATTACTTCGAAAGAAGTAAACATAAGCCAGAGTGCGGGTTTCACAAAGTTGAAACCAACCAAAT
>CAUQZV010000034.1:0-19299 GCA_963522415.1 uncultured Veillonella sp.
CTGCCAAAGATTCTGGTACAGCATTACGGAAAATGTAATCTCCGATATCAGTGATACCTTCTGCTGTTGTAGACGTACCCAATGCTACCACTTTGTTTTTGTTAGCAATCGGTCCTGCTGCCATCATTTCTCCAGATAACATAGGTCCAATGACAGCTACGACTTTATCTTTTGCAATCACTTTGTTCATAGCATTGATGGCTTCGTTTTTGTCACCTTTTGTATCCTCTACTAACAGATTAATTTTTACATTATTAGCATCGCCATTAATTTGCGCTACTGCTAACTCTGCACCATTCTTAATGGACTCGCCATAGGCAGCTGCTGCGCCAGACGTCGTAGTCAATAAAGCTACTTTCGCTTCATTTGCATTGTTTGTTGATGAACTATTGCCACCGCAACCAGCGATCGCTGCGGCTAAAATAGCTGTAGCACCCAATGCTAGTGCACGTTTGAACATGGATTTTTTCATGTTACACCCTTCCTTTTTAAAACTCTATCTTACGGATTTTCTGTTTCTGAAAGCCACCTCAATCTTTTTCTCTTTATCAGATTAAAACATAAATGACAATTCTATAGAAACCCTATTCTTATCTATTATGAATGTAACATGAGTAGTTTGTCAAATATAATTATAAGAATTTATATATGAGTTTATTTAGTAAACTAGTCACGTATATTTTCCGTATTTTTGTATTTATATAGTGGACAAATATCTTTTTTGAATAGTAACTATAGGAATAGATATATTCTGATAGCAATTATATCCTTTTAGAAGTATGATTCAATCTACTACTTAGCCATATTAAAACTGGCGACGAAAGTTAGCACTCTCGTCACCAGTTTAACACAGTTGAAATTTTATTTACTATGTATCAATAAAATTTCATCACTATTAGTTTACCTTATACAAATAATCATATTGTTCTTGTGTCAACGTATCTAAATCGTAGCCCATGGATTGCAGTTTTAATTTCGCAATTTCTGCATCTACTTCATATGGTAATACATGTACATCATCTTCCATATCTGCCCCATGATGCAAGATATATTCTGCTGCTAAGGCTTGCATAGCAAAGGACAAGTCCATAATTTCTGCTGGATGTCCATCTCCTGCTGCTAGATTTACAAGGCGACCTTCTGCTAGTACATACAATTGACGACCGTCTTGCATATGGTAGGCCTCAATATTTTGACGTACTCGTTCATGAGATACAGCCATTGCTTCTAAATCTTTTACATTTACTTCGCAATCGAAATGGCCTGCATTACAAAGTACAGCGCGGTCTTTCATCACTGCATAATGTTCTTCTGTAATAACGTCTTTACAGCCTGTGACCGTACAGAAAATATCGCCAATTTTAGCAGCTTCCACCATTGGTAATACTTTGAAACCATCGAATACTGCCTCGATGGCTTTAATTGGATCCACTTCTGTGACATACACGTGAGCACCTAGACCTTTGGCACGAAGTGCCACACCTTTACCGCACCAGCCATAACCGGCAACCACTACATTTTTACCTGTTACTGTTAAGTTCGTAGTGCGCATGATACCATCCCAAACAGATTGTCCAGTACCATAGCGGTTATCAAATAAGTATTTACAGTTAGAATCGTTCACAGCGATCATTGGGAATGTTAGTTGTTCCGCTTCAGCCAAGGCTTTCAAACGATGTACACCTGTGGTTGTTTCTTCACTACCGCCCAATAGACGTTCTTTTGCATCAGTTCGTGTTGTATGTAACAAGCTAACCAAATCGCCACCGTCATCGATGATGATGTGTGGTTTATGGTCTAACGCTTTATTAAGGAACATCGTATATTCTTCGTCTGTACAATTGTACCATGCATACACTGTTAAGCCCATATCTACCAATCCTGCTGCCACATCATCTTGCGTAGACAATGGGTTGGACCCTGTGACGATTACATCCGCACCTCCTCGTTTTAACACCGTAGATAAGTACGCAGTTTTAGCTTCTAAGTGAACGGATACAACGATAGTTTGACCTTTGAAAGTTTGCTCCTTTTCAAAACGGTCCCCTAATGTGTTCAAAGTAGGCATAAAATTAGCTACCCAGTCGATTTTTTTAAGACCTTCAGCAGCTAAGGAAATATCTCGAATTAAAGATTGCATTGGCGTTCTCCTTTTAGATTCTTCACTATAGATTATAATTGAAAGCCACCATATTCAGACATACGATGATGGGCTGGATAGTCTGCATTCACATCGATGCCTTTGATAACTTCTTTAACAAGCGATTGCAACTGTTCTGCCATTTGTTGCATCATATCTACCACTTCGCCATGGGTCAAAGCAGATTCAGAAATACCTGCGGCATAGTTTGTGACCATGGAAATTGTCATATATGCCATTTCCGCTTCATTGGCTAAGGTCACCTCCGGTACATTCGTCATACCCACCGTTTGACCACCTAACATAGCATACATGCGAATTTCAGCTGGTGATTCAAAACGCGGACCCTCTGTACATACGTAGGTGCCACCATTGTGGACCGTTAATCCTAAGGAGTTAGCGGCACTTTCTACAATGCCTCGCAACTCAGGGCTATATGGATCCGTTACATCCACATGTGCCACCGGACGATCGCCACCTTCGTAGAATGTATTCACACGATTTTTAGTAAAGTCTAGGAATTGGTCTGTCAACACAAAATGACCAGGACCAAACTTCTCATCCAAAGAGCCTACCGCTGTGGTAGATACAATGAACTTAACACCTAACTTTTTCAAACCCCAAATGTTGGCGCGATAATTAATCTTGTGCGGTGGAATCGAATGATCACGGCCATGACGGGCTAAGAAATATACCGTCTTGCCCTCATAAGTACCGCACACATAGTGAATTTCACCATACGGCGTCATCAAAGACGATTCCGTCATAGTTTCAAACATATTTGGGTCGTACACACCAGTACCACCAATAATAGCAATGGATGACATATCGTTCCTCCTTGTGAAAGATAGAAAAATATCTGTATGAATTTATTATAGCATGGAATGGACTATTTCTAATAAAATTTTAAGAAAACATCCCCACATTAGAAGTCATTCCATGTGGGGATATTGTTATATGCGTATTATCTTTTATTCATAATCAATCATCACTTGACGAGGTGCTTGATATTCTATTTTTCCTGTACTATTGTTCCAATCTAATGGATACCAAAACTCTTCTTTATGATGTTCCATATCCGAGAATACTAACATAAAGTCAGCGTGTTTAAACCCTAAATCTTCAGCGAATCTTGTATAGATATTTTGCACTGTATACGGACTATAATAGTTAGCAGAGTCTACTAATTTCTCCCATATCTTTGCTTGTCGATTATATCGATATATAAAAGTACGAGTCGATGTACCTCTATTACCATTTTTTATGCCTGCATCGATCATATATAAAGTAATATCACGATTAACATCATAATAGGATCTAATCCGAAAAGTATCTTCCCCTAACGTAGTCGGCACCTGTATTTTCTTTCCTTTAGCTCACAATTCAAGCTTACCATCATTTGGGTACATATACACTTCATCTGCATCATTATTAAACCAAATCTTATAGTCTTTATCATAGTTTTTAAAATCAATTGTTGCTGAATCCACATTGCTAAACTTTGCTTCAGAAGAAAATCCCCCTAGAAAGGCTACTCCTAACCCTACGCATATTGTCGCTTTTATTAATTTATTCATATACATACGTCCTCTCTCAAGCCAAAACTATATGAGTTCATTATACTTAATCTTTCAATTAAAAACTAGTATGCATCACATATTTTTACGTTATGCCAATACACAATCTTTCATTCAAATACACATTATACACACGACCTCCTCAATAACAACATCTCATATATGAGATATTTCAGTTTTTCTTTATTTTCCGCTCCCCACTACAAATCCTCCATAAAATGCTATAATATACACAACAACTATCAACACGTTAATCTATACTATAAAGGAGTTCTCCATGATTCGTATTGCTTTTGGTCAAATTCAGGTCCACCCTGGTGAGCCTGCTACAAACTTTCAATCTATGATGCATGCCATCGACTACGCCAAGGCGGTGAGCACGGATATCCTTATCTTTCCAGAATTGTGTCTCAGCGGGTACATGGTAGGCGACATGTGGGACCAAGTACCTTTTATAAATGATTGTCTCTACTATGGTGAGGAACTAGTAAAAGCCACACAAAACACTAATCTTACGATTATCTTCGGCAA
This sequence comes from uncultured Veillonella sp., assembly GCA_963522415.1. Lineage (GTDB taxonomy): Bacteria > Bacillota > Negativicutes > Veillonellales > Veillonellaceae > F0422. Next base: position 4,249 of record CAUQZV010000034.1, read on the forward strand.
TGTAGGCATCGATGAACATCTACGTAACTTGGACGGCAGTCTTCGTAAATACAATGCTTTATATGTAGCATCCAAAGGACAACTGGTATCTAACCCATCCCAGCCTTATCCATTTACAATTAAAACTTTATTGCCCTGTTATCGGTACTTTAATGAACCTCGGCATTTCACTAGCTCTAATGTAGTAGCGAAAGAGCGCAATCTTTCTTTGCCGGATATTAACCAGCCTCTCACGATTTCCACTCGTCACGGAGCTTTCACTATTGCTCCTGTTATCTATGAAGATAGCTGGGATACGCACTATCCAGATTGTCCGACCAATCTAATGGTGGAATCTGCAAAAGCGAAAGGTCAGCACATTGATCTGATTGTGAATTGTTCCTCTTCGCCTTACACAATTCATAAGCAAGAACAACGCCACGCCCTATTTAGTGCACAAGCCAAACAATACAATACTCCTATTGCCTATACAAACCACGTGGGGATTCAAAATAACGGCAAAAATATCTGCATCTATGACGGTTGCTCCACACTATATGACGTGAACGGTTCTGTTGTGGAAGAAGTACCTGCTTTTGAAAACACGGTACGACCTATTTTATTGAAAGATACAGTATGGCAACCTAAGCCTACTGTCTCACTGCAAACCGAAAGCACTCCTACTTACATCCCTACCCTATTCAAAGCCCTTCAATACGGTATTCGTCATTTTTTAGCACAAACTGGGATTAAAAAGATTGTCATCGGTGCATCTGGTGGTATCGACTCTGCTCTTAATGCTGCTTTGTACAGCACTGTATTGCCACCGGAGAACTTATATTTAGTCAATATGCCAAGCCGTTATAACTCAGATATGACGAAAGATTTGGCCTACCAATTAGCACAGAACATCGGTTGCCATTATGGCGTATTTCCTATTGAAGAAGGTGTCAGTGCCACCATTGAGCAATTAGAGAATACTAGCTTTACAAAGTATAACACCCCTGTCATCCCAAAATTACATCACCATGGTAATGTGTATGCAACAACTATGCAAGATGTAAAGGAAAATACTGTATCTTGTGAAGAAGGTACGAGCCAAACTGTGCTAGACAGTTCTGACCAAACAATTGCAAACCATGACGAGCAACGCCATATTGAAAGTGACTCCAATACTACATCATTCTTACAGTTATCCACCCTCGCCAAGGAAAACATCCAAGCTCGTGATCGTTCGTCTCGTATCTTAGCTGGCATAGCATCCGCTGTGAATGGGGCTTTCACATGCAACGGCAATAAAACAGAGTTCACTGTTGGCTATGCTACGATGTACGGTGATTTAGCTGGTTTCCTTGCTGTAACAGGAGATGTGTGGAAAACGGATGTGTATACTTTGGCTCGCTATATGAATGAAAGCATCTTTCAACGTGAGGTCATTCCACAAGGGTCCATCGATGTGGTACCGAGCGCCGAGTTATCTGACGCACAGGATGTAACTCAAGGCCTAGGCGATCCGTTACAGTACGAATACCACGACTGCTTATTCCGTGCCTTCGTCGAGGGTACGCCACATACACTGACTCATCAGCGCTTAACCCCTGAGGATATCTTGCGGGTCTACGAGAACGGTACACTGGAACACCTATTAGGATTGCCAAACCCTGTGTCTCATTATTTCACATCTACGGAACAGTTTATCCAGGACTTAGAACGCTGGTGGAAATCGTTCAACGGCTTAGCAGTGGCAAAACGTATCCAGTCTCCGCCACTCTTTCTCATCAGCGAACGTGCCTTTGGCACTGACCTTAGTGAAAGTCAATTAAAACCATATTTCTCACGTAATTACTATGTCATGAAAGATAGAATTCTACATCATCTATCTAAATAGTGAGTATATTTCTTAGTTAGATAATATAATTTTATACTATAGTCACGCTATATACAACGTTGTAATATACCTTATTAGTTATCTTACATCCTGTATATAGCGTTATTTAATGTTTGACTATTTACTCATACATCACTTTCAAAAATAATATAAGTCCATAAAAACTTTTATATTGTAATGATAATTATTATAGATTACAATAAAGTTAACCCTATGGGTTACGTTTTAATGTGTATTTGGAGGTATATTATGCAACAAGCATGGAAAGACTTCAATACAGGTGTATGGGATAAATCCGTGGACGTACGCGATTTTATCCAACGAAACTATGTGCCTTATGTAGGCGATGATTCTTTTCTAGTAGGTCCAACAGAACGAACTACTAGACTTTGGCAACGGGTATTAGATTTATATGAGGAAGAACGACAAAAAGGTTCTGTTATCGATGCAGATACCGATGTAGCAACTCATATTACGGCGCATGCCCCTGGATATATTATTAAAGAAGATGAACAAATCGTTGGTCTTCAAACTGATTATCCTTTAAAACGTGCCATGTTCCCTTATGGTGGTTTACGAACTGCTAAAAGTGCTATCGAAGAGTATGGTTACAAAATGGATCCAACTCTTGAGGCTTTCTTTAAAACTCATCGTAAGACACACAATGACGGTGTATTTGATGTATATACACCTGAGATGAGAGCTGCTCGCTCCGCTCACATTATTACGGGCCTACCTGACGCGTATAGTCGCGGCCGAATTATCGGTGATTATCGCCGTGTAGCCTTATATGGTGTAGATTATTTGATTAAGGACAAAGAAGATCAATTCAATATCACCATGGGCGATATGATGCCAGATGTCATTCGTGACCGCGAAGAAATTCGAGATCAAATCCGTTCTTTAAAAGAATTAAAAGAAATGGCAGCGTCCTATGGATTTGACATCTCCAAACCTGCTACCGATGTAAAAGAAGCTATCCAATGGCTATACTTTGGCTATTTAGGTGCTATCAAAGAACAAAACGGAGCAGCTATGTCCATCGGACGTAACTCCACTTTCTTAGACATCTATGCAGAACGTGATTTGAAATCTGGTAAATACACAGAGGAACAAATCCAAGAAATGGTGGATCACTTCATTATGAAATTGCGCATGGTTCGTTTCGCACGTATCCATGAATACAACAATTTATTTACTGGTGATCCTGTATGGACAACTGAGTCTATCGGTGGTATGGGAACTGACGGACGTACTCTAGTGTCTAAAACAGCATTCCGTATTTTACATACTTTGCAAAACCTTGGTCCTGCTCCAGAACCAAACTTAACAGTACTTTGGTCCCCTTCTCTTCCAGAAGGTTTCAAAAAATTCTGTGCGAAACTCTCTATTGCAACCTCTTCCATTCAATATGAGAACGACGAAATCATGCGCCCTAACTCCGGTGATGATTATGCGATTGCTTGCTGCGTATCCCCAATGCGTATTGGTAAAGAAATGCAATTCTTTGGCGCTCGCTGTAATTTGGCGAAAGCCTTACTATATGCTATCAATGGTGGCGTAGATGAAAAGCTAAAAAAACAAGTAGGTCCAAAATTCCGCCCTATTACTTCAGAATACCTTGACTTCGACGAAGTGATGGAACGTTTTGAAGATATGACGGAATGGCTAGCAGGTGTGTATGTGAATGCCTTAAATATCATTCATTACATGCATGACAAATACGCCTATGAAAAATTAGAAATGGCATTACATGACCGTAAGGTAACACGTTGGTTTGCCACAGGTATTGCTGGACTTTCCGTAGTAGCCGACTCTCTATCTGCTATTAAATATGCGAAAGTAAAACCAATTCGTGATGAAAACGGTATTGCTATTGATTTTGAAATTGAAGGCGAATTCCCTAAATATGGTAATGATGATGACCGTGTAGACCAATTGGCTGCTACTGTAGTATCTGGTTTTATGAATAAAATTCGTAAACATCCAACCTATCGTCAATCCGTGCCAACTATGTCACTATTAACTATTACATCCAATGTGGTGTATGGTAATGCCACTGGCGCTACTCCTGACGGACGTAAAGCAGGTATTCCATTTGCTCCAGGCGCAAACCCTATGCATGGTCGTGACGAACACGGTGCTATCTCTTCCCTAGCATCCGTTGCTAAAATGCCATGGCGTGATTGTTGCGATGGTATTTCTAATACATTCTCTATTATTCCAGATTCTCTTGGTAAATCCGGAGAATCTATGGTTTCATTAGGCGATCTAGACCTAGATTTAGATCTTGGCAATCTTGAACATGCATTAGCTGATGGTTGTGAAAATCTAGCTTGCCGTGAGCCAAATATTACTTTCTCTGAAGAAAAGGAGTAAATATGACAAACGAACAACAAGTTGATAATTTAGTACAGTTATTAGATGGATACAGCAAAAAAGGCGGTCACCATTTAAACGTAAACGTATTCAACCGTGAAACATTATTAGATGCTCAAAAACATCCTGAATTGTATCCACAATTGACTATCCGTGTTTCTGGTTACGCTGTTCATTTCAACAAGTTGACAAAAGCTCAACAAGACGAAGTGATCTCCCGTACATTCCATCAATCCATGTAATGCATTATGGTAGGTCGCATTCATTCCATTGAGACCATGGGTACTGTCGATGGCCCAGGCATGCGATTTGTCTTGTTCCTCCAAGGTTGCCCATTGCGATGTGCCTATTGCCATAATCCAGACACTTGGGATCCCTCTACGTATGCCCAAGAGATGACTGTGGCAGATGTGTGGACACAATTTGAAAGGAATCGTGACTTTTATATCACTGGAGGCATTACTGTCACTGGTGGCGAAGCATTGTTGCAACTCCCTTTTATTATCGAACTCTTTACTTTCTTTCATGGAAAGGGAATTCATACTTGTTTGGATACAAGCGGGATTTGCTACACACAAGAAGAGGCTAGAGAGTACAAACTGCTTCTTGATGTAACGGATTTAGTCATTCTTGATGTGAAAGAGATCGATTCCTCTATACACGAAACACTAACCGGCAAGCCTAATGATGCGGTCCTTGCATTCGCTAAATTTGTAGACGAGCATGGTACCGATTTTTGGGTACGCCACGTGGTAGTCCCAACCATCACAGATAATCGCGATCGCTGGTATCGGCTTGGTTTCTTTCTAGGTGCTTTCAAACATTTGAAAGCCGTAGATTGCTTACCTTACCACGTCATGGGGGTTAATAAATATGAAAGTCTTGGCATTTCCTATCGCTTAGATGGAATCCCGCCCCTCTCAAAAGCTGACGCACAGCGTGCACTCCGCGTTGTCCTTTCTGGAATACGCGACTACCGCCGAGGTTTATGGTGTCCTCTTAAAACACCTGAAAGTTAAACTCATAACAATACTTTCCTGATCTTTCATAAAAGCGCACTATCCCTCGTGGACGGTGCGCTTTTCTCTATGATTCGATTGGCATATCTGTATACAAATTATATATCTGTAAATATTTGTATAAGTGCTAAACTAGCCTCTTCTGTTCATGTATTGATATTTATTTCTAACGGATAGCTTTTACATATTATATATTTAGTTGTATAATAGGAGAGTATTATTTCAGACTATCCCACTATGATTTATGATTCAAGTGAATCCTATGTGTACCATTGCACCATCATAGTCTTTTGTATCTAAAGTTAGGAGGCATTTCATGGCATCGTCGTACATGCTACAATTACATCTTGGCGCCGTCGAAACGGTCATACTCTCACTGTTTTCCTTTTTATTAGGGACCGTTATGCACAAACATATCAATATTTTACATCGTTGGGCTATTCCCGTCCCTGCTATTGGTGGTTTAACCATAGCACTGATTGTATTTCTATTACAAATTTCTGGTCTTATCCTAATCACCTTGGACAAAGCTGTTCTTATTCCCGCTATGGTAGCATTCTTTGCCACAATGGGTCTAGTAGCACCGGTACAAATTTGTACCTCTTCTCTAAAAGCTATCCCTCGCTACTGGGGCATGAGTACTTTGCTTGTGATTATGCAAATCAGCATCGGCTTAGGACTGGCTAGTCTATTCGGTTTAGACAAACACTATGCTATTTTATTAGGCTCTCTATCTCTTGAAAGTAGCTACAACTTTGTCTCTGCCTTAGGCCATGATTTAGGGAGTGCCTTAAACGGAGAAACCGTGGCACATGGTATCATTGCATTTACTACCATTATCGGTGTGTTCATCGGCGGTCCTATGGGGCAATATTTAATCGAAAAGTTCAATCGCTATGAAACAGCTCCACCGCCACCAGATTCCCCAGCACCCACACCGATTGGCATTATCGTCAACTTATTGTTGGTCCTTATCTGTGTCAGCATCGGCATTGGCGGTTCTAACTACTTATTAGATAGCTTCGGATTGCATATTCCTACGTTTATAGTATCTATGTTATTGGCCATTGCTATCCGTAACGGCGGTGATGCTATGGGGCAAACGTTCATCAATTCTAAAGCTATTGCCTTGTTCAGTCAAATTAGTATTACCATCTTCTTAACTACTGTGTTCATGAGCGTACCTATGATCGCATTACGTGCGCTTACAGGACCAATGCTTGTGATTCTTGTGATACAAGTCATTGCGATTATTCTGTTTACACGATTCATCGTATTCCCTGTGCTGTGTAAAGATTACGACGGTGTTGTCATCGGCGCCGCCCTCCTTGGCCACGGCTTAGGTATCACACCAAACACAGTAGCAACCATCGCTACCCTCGGTGGTCGCTACAGAAAATCTGTAAAAGCTTTCCTAGTTGTTCCAATTACAGCTACTGTATTAATCAATGTATTCGGTATTCCTATCTTGCATTGGATTATGCAGTTCTACTGGTAATCTAAGTATTTTCTCATTGGATTTACGATTATCCATTACATATACCCCAACCTACTGCAATAGGTTGGGGTATTCTTGTTATGCAATGCATACTATTGAGACTAACACACTAGATATGTAAAAACATCAGATTTTCATTATATTCCTATGTTATAACAATTACTATAGACCATATATCAAAATAGAGGAAAGTTGATACTTTTTAATCAACTTTCCTCTATTTCATTTGTGAGCTATTTTATTACAGCCCCTTTTGTATCACATATGTACTTGTCATCTCATAATTGTAATTATGAGAATAGATTAATGATTTCTACACCAATTAGTCCACATACGGCGATCACTGTTTCCACCATACACCAAGAGCGTAATGTTTGTTTTACAGTTAATCCAAAGAATTCTTTAAATAACCAAAATCCTGGGTCATTTGGTGGGCTAAAGAATACAGATCCCGCACCTACAGCGATTACCATCAATTCAGGGCTAACACCTGTTAATGGAATTAACGGTGCTACGATACCACCAGCTGTCATAGCTGCCACTGTAGCAGAGCCAACAGCAATTCTAATCACCACAGCAATTAACCAAGCTAATACTAATGGAGATACATTCACTTGCATTACAAGTTCACCAATATAGGTACCCACACCGCTATCGATCAATACTTGTTTTAAGGCTCCACCAGCACCTACAACAAATAAAATCATTGCTACTGTTAAAATTGCTTTTTCAGAAGTAGCCATAATTTCTTTCATAGATTTGCCACGTGCGAAACCAAATGTATAGAAGGCAATGATCAAGGAAATTGTTAATGCCACAGATGGATCACCAATGAAGTTAAGGATGACCATTACTGGAGATGCTTTTGGCAAGTTAATCATTTTACCAATAGCTGTAGCCGCCATCAAAATAACTGGTACTAGGGCAGTAAAGATAGATACTCCAAAGGATGGCATTTCTTCTTCTGTAAATTCCTTATCATTATGAAGACCTTCAGGTATGTCAGTTTTGATATCTTTCACTGTATTATACAATACAGGACCTGCCAAAATAACAGTAGGAATACCGATTAAGATACCATACACCAAAGTTAATCCAATATCTGCATTAAATAATACAGAAATCGCTGTGGGACCTGGATGTGGCGGTAAGAAACCATGTGTTACAGATAAGGCTGCTACCATTGGCATTCCTACCTCTAACAATGGAATATCCGCCGATTTAGCAATGGTAAAGATCAAAGGAATCAATAAGACGAAACCAATTTCATAGAATAAAGCAATCCCTACAATGAATCCAGTTAAACATACGGCCCATCTTACATTGTTACGACCAAACATGTTGATCAAGGTAGTCGCAATACGTTGCGCTCCACCACTATCGGCCATCAATTTACCTAAAATAGCACCGAAACCTACTACGATGGTTAAGCCTCCTAAGGTGGCTCCTAAGCCTTTTTGAATAGTTGGAAAAATTTTGTCAATTGGTAATCCTTCACCAAAGGCTAATAATACACAGACCAATAGCAATGATAAAAAGCTATTCATCTTTACTTTTACGATTAGGAAAAATAGTAAGATAATTCCTAATGCAAGAATGATTAACGGCATTCTTAGTCTCCTTTCTAATTATAAACGACTAAATGGATGTTCCTTTTGGAACTGAACAAGACGTGCCAAATCGTCCTTCATATGAATATACAAACTTTCATAAATAAAGAAAAGTTCATCATATACCTCTTGATGTTGCTCCTTAGGGTAATAGATACATTCAGGTTGCACCAATTCAGCTGTATCATTTATATCTGATAAAGTGCCATCAGAAATAAACCCTAATACAGCGGCACCAAAGGAGGCGCCTTCACTATTATTTGGTAAGGTGATATGTTCACCGAATATATCACTCATAATTTGTACCCATAATTCAGATTTAGTGAAAGAGCCACTAATACGGATATCTTTCACATCTTCAAACTCACGTAATGCATCAAGAACAAAACGCAAGCTATAACAAATACCTTCCATAGTAGCACGAATCATGTAAGAACGACTATGATTTAAGGATAAGCCTACGAATGCACCCCGTAAATCAGAATTCCAATAGGGAGCCCGTTCACCAGTAAAATATGGCATTAATAATAATCCACCAGATCCAGCCGGTACATGTCTAGCTTTCATGGTCATTAAGTCGTAAGGGTCCACCGATAGCTGTTCCATTTGGGAACCATGATAATGCAGGATACGATCTCGCATCCAACGCAAAATCATACCACCATTGTTGATAGCTCCACCTGCCACCCACATGGTATCTGTTAAATTATAGCACCAAGTGCGACCTTTAGTATCCATTTGCGGCTTTTCTGTAAGCATGCGTATAGCACCAGATGTACCTATCGTAGCACTTAACTGCCCTTTAGACACAGCGCCAATACCAACATTTACTAGTACTCCATCAGTAGCACCGATGACAACCGGTGTATTCACAGGTAAACCTAAACGCTCTGCTACGCCTGCTACTAACTTACCACTATACGTAGTAGATACTACCTTAGGTAATTGCTCTTCTTGAATTCCTACATAGTCTAAAATCTCAGAATCCCAAGTTTCTGTAAAGGCATTAAATAAACCAGAACTAGATGCCACTGATTTATCTGTTACCCATTCTCCTGTCATCAATCGGAACATGTAATCTTTAATAGATCCAATATGCGCCATACGAGCAAAGATTTCAGGTTGATTTTCTTTGACCCATATGATTTTTGCCAATGGATAGGATGCATGTAGCGGACAGCCTGTTCTAAAGTAGAATTGTTTACACGTTTCGTCTTGTTCCATACGGTGTACAATGTTGGAACTTCTGCTATCTGCCCAAGTAATCATATTCCCTAATAAATCAAAATGTTCATCTTGAGGAATAAAACTATGCATCACTGAGCTTAAAGCAATCCCGAATATAGTGACTAGTTTATATTGTAAATCTTTTACAACTCCAGCAATGACTTCTTCTGCCGCATCATATATTTGTTGAGGATTCTGCTCTGCTCGATCATATTGTGGTGTTTCTAATGGATAAAAAGCATCTCGTACAGCTACAGATTTACCTTGTGCTGTATATGCCATAGCACGCACGCCTGTAGTTCCCACATCAACGCCTATCCATACTGCTTCTCTAACTTCTGACATATATACCTCCTATCATCCAAATAAACTCATTTGCTCATCTTCTGGTAAGTCCCCTAAACAACCTAATTCCACCATGCGATTGGCAATGGTTTGAGACATTTTTGTACGTCTCCGCAAATCTTTAAGCGATAAGAACTCTGCTTGCTCTCGCTCTTCTACGATAGCATCCGCTACCTTTTCGCCTAGGCTAGTAACAGCCACAAATGGCGGTAATAAAGAGGTGTCATCTTTAATCATAAACCGCCGTGCTTGAGATTTGTATAACTCTACATTGGCAAATGAGTATCCTCGCTGTTTCATTTCCAAGGATACCTCTAAGGCAGACATTAAATCTTTTTCCTTTGGTGATGCTTCATACTTCGCAGCTAAGGCTTTCAACCGTTTAAATTCTTGTTGTTGCTCTTCTAAGGGGCCCATCATAATTTTCAAGTCAAAGGCTTTTGCTCGAATCGAAAAATACGATGCATAGAATGCTAATGGATAATTAATCTTGTACCATGCAATGCGAAATGCCATCATAACATAAGCTACGGCATGGGCTCGTGGGAATAAATAAGAAATCTTTTTACAAGAAGCGATAAACCATTCTGGTACTTGGGCTGCTCGCATTTGGTCTTCATAATCTGTTTGAGCAATCCCCTCTTTATTACGCTTTTCGATTCCCTTCCCTTTACGCACATTTTCCATCACAGAAAAGGCTACATTATCTGCCACACCATGATTACGCAAAAAGTTCATAATATCATCACGGGTAGAGATAGCTTCATTCAATTTACATGTTCCTGTTTTAATTAAGGTTTGGGCATTGTCTACCCATACATTGGTACCATGAGAGAAACCAGAAATCCGCACTAAGTCCGAAAAAGTTTGTGGTTTTGAATCTTCCAGCATAGCCCGTACGAATCCAGTACCTGATTCAGGTACTGCCAAAGTAGCTACTTTATCTCCTTGCAATTGAGCCGGTGTCAAACCTAATGCTTTCGTTGAAGAGAATAAGCTCAACGTAGCGGGATCATCAAAAGGAATACTCGTGGACGGAATCCCAGTCATATCTTCTAACATGCGAATGATGGTAGGATCATCATGGCCCAGTATATCTAGTTTGGTCATACGACCTTCAATAGAGTGATAGTCAAAGTGAGTGGTAATAATACCACTTTCTTTTTTATTAGCTGGATATTGAACGGGTGTGAAATGATGTACATCCATATCTCGAGGGCAAACCATGATGCCTCCCGGATGTTGGCCTGTGGTATTCTTTACTTTCGTAAAGCCTGTAGATAACTTTTCAATAAAGCCTCGTCGTTTTTGTAAGTCATTCACATCTGCATATTTATAGGCATAGCCAATAGCAGTTTTATCCGCAATGGTACCGATGGTTCCAGCTCTAAATACATTGTCTCGTCCAAACAATTCTTCCGTGTATTTATGGGCACGACCTTGGTAATCGCCAGAGAAGTTCAAATCAATATCTGGGACCTTATCCCCATGGAATCCCATAAAGATAGCGAAAGGAATATCGTGACCATTCGCGATAAGTGGCGTACCACATTCAGGACAATTGCGCCGTGGCAAGTCAAAGCCCCCCGCATATTCCCCCTTTAAATAGAACTCATTCCACTTACACTGTGGACACACATAATGTGGCTCCAAGGGGTTTACCTCAGTAATATCCGCCATGGTGGCTACAAAGGAGGACCCTACGGAACCACGAGAACCTACTAGGTATCCATCATCTAAAGATTTTTTTACTAGTTTGTGAGCGATATAGTACAGCACGCCGAAACCATTGCCGATAATACTTTTTAGCTCGTAATCCAAACGGTCTTGCACCGTCTTTGGCAAGGGATCTCCATAGATAGACTTTGCTTTCGCATAGCACATATCTTCCAAGGCTTTATCAGCCCCTTCAATTTTTGGTGAATAGGTGCCATTAGGAATAGGTACTATATAATCAATACTTTGCTCTATGGCTCTCGTATTGGTCACTACTACTTTGTAGGCATTGTCTTCTCCTAAGTACGCAAACTCCTCCAACATTTCATCAGTGGTACGCATATGCTGATCTGCTTTGTCTTTGGCATCTTTCACACCGCTAGCGGTAAGCATGATTTCACGGTACATTTTGTCCTTAGGATCCATATAATGCACATTCCCTGTAGCTACTACAGGCATTTGCAAAGTATCCCCCAAACCGACGATACGCCGATTAATCTCTTTTAAATCTTCCTCGTTTTTTAGCAAGCCTTCTTTAATAAAACTCTTGTAATTTTCATGGGGTTGAATTTCTAAGTAATCATAAAATGTAGCAATTTCCTGCAATTCTTCATCAGCAGCACCGTGAGCAATGGCTTGAATCAATTCACCAGATTTACAAGCCGTTCCTATAAGAATCCCTTCACGATGGTCCTCAATCACAGCTCTTGGCAGTCTAGGATACTCATCAAAATAATTCAAATGGCTAATAGAAATCATCTTGTACAGATTCCGTAAACCTACCATATTTTTTGCAAACATAATAATATGATGTGGTACGGCTTGGTCCTCTTTTTCAATTAAATAGGCTTCTACACCATAGAGAATCTTCACACCTTTTTCTAAGGAATAGGCCTGTGCCTCTGGAAATGCTTGTACCACCCCATGGTCTGTAATGGCTACCGCTGGGTGTCCCCAATCTTTCACACGATTCACAATATCTTTCACTGCTACTAGCGCATTTTTCTCGGACATTTTTGTATGTAAGTGAAGTTCTACTCTGGCTTCCTCGTGAGTATCTGTGCGCTTCGCATTCTCCGTATCCTCCACAGGGCGCACAGAATCCATATTTAACACATAATCTCGTACAAATTGCTCATCATAGATGACTTCCCCTTTGATTTGCACCTTCCCAACAGATTTTAAAATTTTTAATAGCTTTGGTCCATCTTCAGAAGGGCTGGTAAATCGTTTAATAGCCAAGCTATTGTGATTGTCCACTAGATGACCAGTAATAATATACCGTTTTTTAGGCTCCTCACCTTTTTCACGTGCTTTTTGCACCGCCTTACTATCTTCCTTAGGTCGAATTTCTCGTATATCTAAACTATGAAAGTACCCAGAGATAACAACGTTTTCTCCTGTCCTCACAAAGAAATCATCTGTTCGATGCGAATCTGATTCATCAAAAGCAGGTCCTAATAGCATACCATCTTCGGTAGTTAATTTTCGTCTCCGCATAGGATATGGAGAATGGCTAATTGCCATTGAAGCTGGCGTATTGGGTCTGTCTATCACTACTGGGGCATCATACAAATCATCATAATCCGATGACGTCTTGATAGTGCCATCCTTACCTACATAGAGTTCCATTTCATCGAATCGATTCTCTTCATCCATGTCCCAATAGATATCGTAATCCGATAATTCGTTGGCTTGTTGCAAAAAGAGATACGCATCATCATCTGTCACACTAGATTCTTGCACATAACCAGTATAATCACACTCTTGCCTATGAGGTATCCGTTTGAGCACGATTTGGTTCATGAAATCACCAGTATCCACAAATTCACAGGTACAACCAATGGAGTCGCAGATTTCTTCAATACGTGCTTGTACTGCCTTATCTAATGGTCCTTTTGCATTAGAACCAACTATATGCAATTTTCCATCTTTCAAGTAAAAGTGAAAGTCTACTTTAGACTCTCCCTTTAGTACCATATGATAACATTTCATAATACGTCTCCCTTACGGATTTAAGTTCACTAGTTCAACTTTAGTTTTTTCTCTACATTAGGTCCTGTTACAAGAACTGTATCTACTGGCTCATAATAAGAGTTAAATGTATATGTAGAAGAACGGCCATCACCATAGACGATAGTTCTCGTCGTATCTACAGATATCCCCTCATGACCGGCTTCCTCAATAGTTTCCGCTTTCGCAGCCTCATCAATTTTTTCTATCTTTTTATTAGGGATTTTCTGCTCTTTACCTTTCGTAATTGTCACAGACTGTGGTACATCTTCCTTAGCTCCTAATATAGTAATAGTCACATAACCAGCACCTTCTTCGGCAATCACATAGATGGGATGAGAGTAAGGATTTTTAAACTGAAAGTCAATATATCCCCACGCCACAGTAGCATCTAAGCCTACTGGTATATAGGAAACAGGAGCAAAATGCGTATCACGTTCTACAATATCCATACCAGATAACAATGCAGTATTAAACAAAGTAGAACTTACTTGGCATATTCCGCCACCAATACCTGGCACTAAACGTCCTCCCATAAATACAGGTGCATCATCATAACCCGCTTCAGGAGTCCGTTCTCCTACCACTTGATTGAAGGAGAAAACACCACCTGCTGGAATAAAAGTTTGATGAATTTTTTGCGAGGCTAAATGAATATTATGAGCTCGACTTGTATTAGAGCCATCAAAATAAGTCGTAAAGGACCCCAATATAGACGTGATAGATACTAAATCTTTATCCGTTATCGTAGGCTGTGCAGACTCATTGATAACAAGTTCTAGGGTCTCTACCTTACCTTCTTGCAGTTGTTCTTGCAATCGCTTCATAGTAGCCGTCACATCTAGCTTACGGCCTACCTTAGCGGGCTGATGTACGACTTTATCACCCTCAAGGGTAATGGTTGCATTAGTTCCTACTTGTCCCATGGCCTTTGCATAATTCAAAAAATACGACTCAGCCACTGGTCCATCTACTTTATAGCGAATGTTCATCACTTTTCCATGAAGTAACGCATCTACTCGGTGCATGACATAGGTCATGACATCACTTTCATAGCCATAATCCATTACATCGGTTAAGGTTCCCGCCCTATCTATGGTAATCCCTAAATCGTCTAGATTCATGGTCGTTTCTTTTCCCTTAGGATCTACTATGTGAATCCTTTGTGACTGTGTGTTCCGCTCTTGTAAATAGGTGTCTACTTCATCCATACTTTGATGAGATATACTATGACCATCCAGTGTTAATCCATAAATAATGTTTCCAGTAGGCCATACAAGCCCTGTTACAGCTCCCCCAACGACAACTATAAGAGCTGACACAGTGGCAATATACTTTCGTTTCATACTTCTCCTAATTTGCGCAATAGGCTAAACA
>CAUQZV010000035.1:0-18810 GCA_963522415.1 uncultured Veillonella sp.
CAGTTGCACCTGTTTCACCTTTTTCGCCTTTAATAGCTTTAGCATAATCTTCAGCAGTTTTATCTTCATTACCCGGGATGGATTTCCATACGTCTAAGGCAGATTTTCCATCGTCACCTTTTTCGCCTTTTTCACCTTTAATAGCTTTAGCGTAATCTTCAGCGGTTTTGTTTTCATTACCTGGGATAGACTTCCATACGTCTAAGGCAGATTTACCGTCATCACCTTTTTCGCCTTTTTCACCTTTAATTGCTTTAGCGTAATCTTCAGCTGTTTTATCTTCATTACCTGGGATAGACTTCCATACGTCTAAGGCAGATTTTCCATCGGCGCCTTTTTCTCCAGGATCTCCTTTTGGACCTTTAAAATCAGCATCATTTTTAAGCGTTTCTTTATCCAGCTTAATAACCGTCTTACCATCTTCAGTTGCGGTAGTTAAGCCATCGCCTATCTTATATAATTCATTAAAAACAGTCGTAAAGTTCCCTTTAGTGATGACTTCGTTACCACCAGCCGTCAATTTTCCATCGGTAACTGCTAATGTAATAGGGTTTGTATCACCAATAGACACGCTTGTAAAAGTCGGTGATTTAAGCATGCCAATACGCACAGCACCCGCATCCGCATAGGTAATTAAATTATCGGAAGAATAATTAGCAGCTGGTGCAGCATCAGATCCGTACACAGTACTTGCTTTTCCTTCGATTGGAAGAATGCCACCAAGCTTAGTTCTAATTAACGTACCTTTTGTACTAGCTTTTGTTGTTTCATCAGTAACATCATATGAGTTTGTTGATACCGCAAAGCCTCCATTTGACACAGCTTTTAATTGTGCCACATTCACCGCATCAGTATCTTCCGTACCTGCTGCTACATTAATAATTTGGCGAGTTTCTCCAGTGGTAGAGTTACCAACAGATACCGCACCTTTTCTTGCTTTCCAAGTACCTACCAGCTTATTAATTTCTATTGCTTTATCAGATACTTCTTTATTTTTCGCATCTAAACGAGTTTTATTATTTGCTAATTGCGTTTTGACCGTTTCTAATTCCGTCGTATTATTAGCAGCCGTCAATTCTTTCTGCTTTTCTAGCAAAGTATTACGTTCCGTTTCAATGACTTCAGCTTCTTTTTGTAATGCTTTATACTCTGCATCCTTTGTATCAAATTGTGCTTGCAAATCAGTCCCCAATTGTAAGACATCCGCTGCACCTTTCACAACAGCTGTTTCAGATGGGTCATACCCAATCTCATCAGCATTGCGATCACTTGTTGCATTAGCCCCTAACGCAACAGAATCATTGGCTTCTGCAACTGCAGTTTTTCCTAATGCAACACTTCTTTCACCATTAGCATGTGCATCATATCCAACAGCTGTCCCAAATTTACCATTACTTTCAGCCCAGGAACCATGGGCCACGGAATATCCACCTATAGCTCGAGAGCTCAAGCCTACTGCAATAGAATGTCCACCACTAGCAATCGCATCATACCCAAGAGCTGTAGCATATCCATTATTTGCTTGTGCAAACGTCCCCATGGCAGTGGCACCAACTACCTTTGCTTTCGCCGCTGCCCCCAATGCTACCGTATAATCTGCCTTAGTTTCGCTTTGATTCCCCACAGCAACCGCATTATTAACAGCAGTTTCTTTATCAAAATTATTCGACATAGAACCAATGGATACGTTCGTATTCCCTTTCATATTGGTTCCAGAATTTTGACCAATAGCCACATTATTCAATCCATTCGCAGATTTAGACGAATTGAATCCGATTGATATATTATGTTCACCTGTTACAGATCTTCCTGCATCATTACCGACAGCTATATTATTATGGCCTTTTGTATCAGTCCCTGCACTGGAACCTACAAAGGTATTAATATTACCAACTACATTTTGACCAGCCATTTTTCCAATAAAAACACTACCTGGTACATTACTTGCAGTTCCATCATAACTAGAGTTTTTACCTGCTTCCTCACCAATAGCAATAGCACTTCTTATATTAGAAACAGCTCCACTACCAATAGCAATACCAGAATCCTTATTCACTTGACTACCATACCCAATGGCAACAGCAGTACTTCCTACCACCTTCGATTTACGTCCCACAGCCACGGAGTTAGTACCACTTTTATTGGGAGCTACACCCTCTGTAGATTCTCCCGTAGCAGCTTCACCCACCGTAGCTTCATAGCCTATGGCAATGGAACCTTCTTTCAGTGCATTCGATTTACCGCCCACAGACACTGCATATTGATCTCCTGAAAATGCTTTATCCCCTACAGACATGGAATAGTACTCTCCTGCTTCTGCATTAGCACCTACCGCAACAGCATGATTACCTATCTTAGAAGAGTTCCCAATACCCACGCCATACTGACCAATTGCCTTAGCATTAGCACCAACAGCTACCGAATTTTGAGCAGCAACTGCTCCATCACCAGCTACATAAGAACCCGTGGCCGCCGCATTAACACCCATATAACCTGCAGTCAAAGCACTCACTGCCAATACTGCCAACTTAGACTTTCTATTCATGTAGTACCTCTTTATCATAAACCTATTAATCATACCCGCTTCATATGATTATATAATCCAATTATACATGGTCTGAACGAACCCCGTCAAATACCTTATTTAGCAGTATTATATAGAAAAAAAATATCATGAAATGCCGTTTCTGAGGGGGTGTATTGCGGCCTTTCCTTCCCCAAGCGACGCCCTTTTGGATAAAAATAGAACACAAGTAATAAATTCAAGTTCAGTATGTAGTAGTTTTTCGTTTTAAAATATGGTATACTGAATATACAAAAAGAAGAGCCATCAACGTTTGATCGGCGTTAGGCTCATCTCAAGAAACTTTAAAATGAAAATGTGCCTAATGTATTAAGGTGAGTAAACCTTATTCGTTAGGCTTTTTCATTACTTATATAGTAAGTCTAAAAGTGCTATAATTAGCATACAAATTTGTATCAATAAAGATAATATTGCAAGCGACGCCATTTTGCGTAGTAGCCTTGTGGCGTTCCCTTACTGACCAAATCACACAAATGTAAGAAGACCGTAACACACCCCTGAACAAGCATAACCACTGCATAGCTTGAGAAGGGGTTCGTTACGGTCTTCCCTTTATCTAATTTAGTTGCGAACGCCACAGGCTACATAGCCGAAACAAGTTCGCTTTTCTTTTGGTTGGACAATAATATTTCTCTGACGAATTTATCATCTAATGTAAACAACAAATACGTGTGTTCTAGTACTGGATGGCGATAGCCATAAACTACACCCTTCATACTATCATGATGATTAGCAGGTTCTTCAAAATCTGGCACTCCGTAGAGATAGAGCAGTAAATATTTAGAATCTCCCAATGAAATGCCGCGTTTCGTCGTACCAAGCGATGAGTTGATCATGACACGAGTAATTTCGTGTTCCTTGTTATATGCGATAACTACATCCTTATAGCCTAAAAACTCCTGACCGTACAGTTTTCCTCGCTCTTCCCAAGATCGGTTGGGATCATTGGTAAATGGTTCACCTAATCGATAGCCCATCAAAGAGAAATCTGATTCTGTCATTGTATTGGGTTTAAACCTTTCTAATGTAGTGGCTGGTATAGCAAAACGAGGCCAGTCTTGACCCGTAATCATTCCCAAATGTGTTACTTTTCCATCTTTTAATGAAAGCCACACATAACCCATAGAACTGTTAGAACCTGCTAAAGAGTCACTAGTATAAGTATTCTTCACCAATTGTGAAAACTCCTCTTTTTGCATATAACTTTTTTTATTTTTAGTTATAGTTTTTTCTTTGCTAAATGTGCCTTGATATAGCCATAACAATGAATCATCTTTATTATCTCGCCACATAGCCTGCGGTGCCCCCCAAGCAAAGAGCACTTCGCTACGTGTGGCACCTACATGCACATCTTCATGTAAAAAGATAGTAGGCTTATCCGTCCACCATAGATCGATAGGATATTTAGGCGATTTATTTTGTTTCGTAGCCTTTGCATCCTTTGCCGGTGTCTTATTCCCATCATCGATTGTATGTGTGCCTTTGCTCTCAGCTGTACTATCCTTTGATACCTTCGGTGTATCTGTTTTACGTTTCTCCGTCGATACATCTGCACTTCGTTCGTCATCGGTCACAGCCCCTTCAGACTTCAACTCCTTTGAGCCTACATGACCAAGAACTGCCTTTGCTTCTGTTGGTCTACCTTTGCTAGTAGCCTGCACCGAACTGTTTAGCATAGGACCTACACCATCACCAGCGGCTTCAACAGGACTCTCTATCGATACCGTGTCCAAAGTCTTCTCTACACCATCGCTAGTAGCACCAACGGAATCCATATCTGTATCCGCATCTTTACTGTCGTCAGATTCTATCGTATCCTTTGCAGTCCTATCAGTAGGTGGCTTCTTATGGATAGCCTCTAACTTCTCTTTCAATACGTCTACATCTGGAAATGTCCATGGTTCGCGTTGTTTTGCTTCCACTCGGGCTTTTGCTTCTTCTTTGAGAGCGTTCACAAATGTGTCTGTAATGACAAGTCCCGGTATGCGCTTCGCTGTGAAAGTAGTCCCCACCAAGTCTAATTCTTCTGCTTCTCCTTCGACAAAGGATTCTTTTTTCTCTTGCAAGAATTTTCGTACCGCCATATCTTCCGCCACATGGTCTGGTGTCAAATCAATAGTCACAGATCCTACGGTCACCTTCCGCTGTACAGTGGTTCCCGTAGGTTTCGTCTCTAACACAGTTTTTCCTTCCGCTACATCTGCTGTTTCACCTTTCTTTTCAGCAGCACCTTTCTCAACGGCAATCACCTCAGCCTTCTTGTTTACGGCATTCCCGCCGGCATCTTGGTCAGAAACAACAGATTCTGCCTTTTTATGTATAGTACTACCACTAGCATCTTCACCTAGTGCAACCTGCGGCTGTAACACCACCATGCCCATTAACGCCATAGCCGCTAAGGTCGCTCTCCAATTAGTTTTCATCGATACGTCGCTCCTCTAATTTTTCTCTTACCCATGTAATCCATGGTAAAAGCCCTTCATCTTGAGTGCAGCTAACCTGAAAAATCGGTACCCCTGGTTGTAAAGAGTTAATATCTCGAATAGCCTCATCCATTTTAAATGGTACATAAGGTAATAAGTCTACTTTATTTAATAGTACAGCAGAAGATTCTTTAAAAATCAAAGGATATTTCAAAGGTTTATCTTCTCCTTCCGTAATGGATAGAACCGTTACTTTCATATCTTCACCGATGAAGAATTCTGCAGGACACACTAAGTTACCTACATTTTCAATAATGATAAGATCCAATGCATCCAAATCTAATTCACCAACGGCCTCTCGAATCATATTTGCATCCAAATGGCAGCCACCGACAGTATTGATTTGAATCACTGGGACCCCGGTAGCATGGATACGTTCTGCATCTTTATCCGTAAATAAGTCTCCCTCAATGACCGCAATACGATAATCCTTGGACAATGTTTGTAAAGTGGCCTCTAATAAAGATGTCTTCCCTGCTCCAGGAGAGCCTAATAAATTCATTACTAAAATTTGTTTATCCTTAAACTGTTGTTGTAGCGTTTCTGCAATGGCATCATTTTTTGCCAACACATTTGTCATTACTTGTACTTCCATAGTACTCCTTTAATCCATATCGATAGATGCTACTCGTAATTCTCGACCTTGCAATTCTTCCACTGCAAAGCTATGACATGACGGGCATACATGACGATATTGTTCCATTGAAAATTCTTGATTACACTCTAAACAACGCCCTTTCATCGGAATTGTTTCAATCTCTAACTTTGCTCCCTCTGCAGGTGTTCCATGTGTAACCGCATCAAAACAAAAATGCAAAGCCTCGGGCTCTACACCAGATAAGGCACCAATCTGCACCTGTATAGCATGAATGATAGTTCCTTCATTCACTTTCAGCGTATCTAGCGCTACCTCTACAATTCCCTCAGCAATGGCCATTTCGTGCATGATACGCCTCGTATAATCCTTCTAACATCATGGTAGTCGTTACAGATCCTACACCACCTGGTACAGGTGTAATGGCAGATGCCACTTCACTAGCAGAAGTAAAGTCCACATCTCCTACAGTCTGTCCATCTAATTCATTGATTCCTACATCGATAACGACACAACCTGGCTGTAGCATAGATCCATCTACCATATGCGCTTTGCCCACAGCAGCAATCACCACATCCGCTTGGGATAATTCTGTACCTAAGTTTTGAGTTTTAGAGTGACAAATGGTCACTGTTGCATTACGTTCTAACGCTAATAGTGCCACCGGTTTGCCCACTACTTGACTACGACCAAGAACAACTACTTTTTTACCAGACAGTTCAATACCATAATGATCTATGATTGCCATACACGCTTTAGGCGTACATGGTACATAACCACCTTTTCCAGAGCTAACTAGACCAATGTTATACGTCGTCAATCCATCTATATCTTTTGCTGGGTCTAACGCGCCAATCACCGCTTCACTATTGATATGCTTTGGCATTGGCATTAATGGCAAAACACCGTAGATGCTTTCATCTGTATTGAATCTGCGAATAACTGCCTCTACCTCTTCTTGGGTCGCCGCTTCTGGCAGTTCTACCAATTCTGTATTAAAGTTAGCACCTTTTGCTACTTTTTCCATAAATGTAGCATACATCTTAGCGGCACTATCATTACCAACTAGCAAAATACCTAATGTTATCGTCACACCTCGCGCTAATAAGGCATCCATTTTTTCTTGTAACGCCGCTTTACGAGCTTGCGCTACTGGTTTTCCTAATAATTCAATCATCTATATCCTCTTTATATTATTCATCTAATTATATTCTGCAAATTCAAATACATATAATACATGCTTAAATGGAACAACCTATCTATAACGATATTACCTACTAAAGTATACCGTGATGGATTCACCTTTCTCCAAAGTACTTCCAACAGATTCATCTTGAGAAATAGCATATCCTGTGCCATTTGGCTTAAACGTCAACCCAGCTTCATGTACCCAATCACGCACTTCTCCATAGGCATGGCCTACAAAATTTGGCACGATTATTGATCCATCTTGATTACGTTGTACTTCTAAAGGCTTAATCCCCTGCTTACCTTTATCTTTATCACTATGTTTACTCCGTGTTGGTGAAAGTTTATAGTAACGTACTAGCTGTGTCATCACATCTTGGAATACAGGCGCTGCAATTTGACTGCCATAGTATGTGCCTTGCGGGTCATCAATCACAACTAATGCCACAAAGTGAGCATCTTCTACAGGTCCATAACCGATAAAGGAGGCAATATAGCGACCATTCAAATAACCACCATGTTCAGCATCTAATTTTTGTGCCGTCCCTGTTTTACCAGCAAATTGATAGCCTTCTACATACGCTTTATGTCCGCCACCTTCGGAGACTTCTTTCTCTAAAATATCTGTAATCTGTTTCGCAATACTTTCAGGAATTGGCTGACCTTGCTCCACATCCTTCGCTTCTTTAAAGATAGAACCATCTGGATTTACAATGGATTTGATAATATGAGGTTTCATCATTTTGCCGCCATTCGCTAGGGCACCAAAGGCTTGTACCATTTGCAATGGTGTTACCGCAATCCCTTGTCCAATGGACATAGTGGCAGTATCTAATTTACTCATTGTCTTTGGATCAAAGAGGATACCATCCCCCTCAGCCGGTAGCTCAATCCCTGTCGCTTTACCAAAACCAAAGCGTTTTACATAATCCGTTAAGATATCTCCACCTGTAGTCGTACCCAAGTACGCCATACCTGTATTGATGGAATATTTTAGAATATCTAGTAAGCGAACTTTACCTCTGCCTTTACCATCCCAGTTTTTCATCGGATGCCCATCGTTTAGAATAGTACCCGTATCATTGTACACTGTATCTAGTTGCCATTTTCCAGCCGCCAGAGCGGAGGCGGCAATAATCGGTTTGAACGTAGATCCTGGTTCATAAATACTCACCACCGCATTATTGCGATAATCTTCAAATTTTAATTTATTTACGTCCGATGCCATGCCTCGATTTTTATTGGCCATCGCAAGGATTTCCCCTGTTTTTGGATCCATAATAATCATCGCTGCACTGCGAGCCTTTGTGTCTATCATCGCTTTATCTAAGGCCCGTTCGGCAATAAACTGCACCGTTGTATCAATGGTAAGATTCACCGATTTTTCCTGATCTGGTAAAAACTGAGATTGTACGGACTCAAAGACGGGGCGACCAGCTGTGTCGTTGTAAATGCTGACTTTCACCTCATTACTGCGAATCACATCATCTAATGCTGCCTCAAGCCCTGCCTTACCTTCTGCATCCGCCTTGCCATCTTCATTGAATCCTACAAATCCAAGGACCTGCGCTAATAAAGTATCATTCGGATAATAGCGGCGGCTCTCTTTATGTAAGGTAATAAAGTTGAACTTTGCTTCCTTGATAGCTGCTTCTATACCATTGGAGTTCGGCACATCTAAGAGGCGATCAATCCATACAAAGGCTGTATCTTCATTTAATTTTTTTATAATTTCTTCTCTGGAAATACGCACATACGGTGCCAATACATCTGCTACCTCTTCCGGCGTTTTCTTAGCCACCACTCGCATCATCGTAGGATCCGCACTAACAGAGTTGACTGTTACACTTAAGGCTAATGGATTACCATTACGGTCAAAAATAGTTCCTCTTGGAGATTGTAATACTCTATCTGTAATAAATTGACTAGAAAAGCGTTTAGAATATGTATCATTAGCTATAATCTGGATATATGTATAGCGCAAGGTAATTCCTAGAGCAATACAAAATAAAGCCATAAACCACCATGACCCATATGTATCTATTCGTCTTCTTACTGCTTGCATTTTCATGCATGTTGCTCCTTTTTCTTTAATCTGTTAAACTTCGCCATACCTGCTTTATGGATAGCCTCCGGAGTATTCGGAATCTCTCCTAATTGGACGCGTTGTAAAACAGCTTGCAATACTTCCTTCGCATATGGTGCCACCAATGCAGGTAGACTACGATCATAGTTTAAATCTTTTGTATGTACCGGTATACAACTTGCTAGCTGCACCATGCGATTTCCATATACTTCTGAAGGCTCCACCTTCTTAGTACCTCCACCAATAACATCTGCTACACCGAGATCTTTTAAATACTCCATAGCCTCTACTAAATCCTTAGTTTCACGGAACATAGTTTCACGAGATTCTTTTTGCATCCATTTTCGTAAATCTGCTGATGGATTAGATACATAAAAGTGAAATCTCATATGACGTTCAACAAGCCATACTACAAGATTCACAAAATCTTTAGAGTACCCTAATCTAGTCAACATATCTCGAGCCATCCTAGCACCTACCACATCATGATTTCGATCTGTAATACGACCATTATGAAAGCCACGTACACCCTCTACACCTTTCCCCACATCATGGAGTAAGGCTGCCCAACGCAATACTAGGTTAGAAGGTACTTCCTTAACCACAGCCAAGGTATGTCTCCATCCATCATATACATGATGTTCCGGTGATTGTGGTAAATCTACCAAATGTGTTAATTCCGGTAAAATAGGGATGCGTCTCACTACACCTTCTATTGTTTGTTGGCAATATTGCTCATTTAAACGGCTCTGTACCAAGGCATCTAAGGCTAAATCTACATGGTCACTTAGCAGCATTTTTTCAATTTCAATACGCACTCTCTCTATGGACAAGCCTTCTACACGATACAGGTTTGGCTCGATTCCTGCCCATGTACTCGGGTCGATTGAAAATCCTAATTGCCCCACAAATCGACACAATCGAAACATACGTAATGCATCTTCTTGAAAGCGTTCTATGCTGGATCCAATCGTACACAAACGACGTCCTTCTATATCTCGTAAGCCTCCTACTTCATCACGAACCTTTCCATTTCCGCTAAGAGCCAGGCCATTGATAGTAAAATCACGTCGCTGTACATCGTCTAAGAATGTAGATGGATATTGTACTGAAATGGGACGATGACTGTCATCACCATATTGCTCGCTGCGATATGTAGCCACCTCATACGAATGAACTCCATAAGATACGACTACCACACCAAAAGAAGCCCCTACTATACTGGTGGTAGTAAACCCTGCTGTACGCAATACCTTAATCACTACCTCCGGCATAGCAGATGTAACGATATCGTAATCATGAGGAACACGCCCCATTTGAATGTCTCGCACTGCACCACCTACAATATAGGCCTCATACTGCGCCTCTTGCAATGTCTGCAATATACGCAGAGCCCCTTGGTAAGCAGAGGTCTCTTGATATGTTCCTATTCCCATACTACACCTCTCTACTTCTGATGAGCCAAGCGTTTCGTAATATCCATACCAGTTTTAGTTCTCGCTAGGCCACCTTCGCTAGTCTCTCGCAACGCTTCTGGCAAAGCCCGTCCAATAGAGTCCATAGCACCAATTACCTCATCCGCAGGAATACGACTTCGCAATCCTGCCATCGCCATTTCTGCTGAGGCTAACGCATGTACTGCATAGATACCATTTCGCTTCACACAAGGTACTTCCACAAGGCCTGCCACCGGATCACATACTAAGCCAAGTACATTTTTCATACATAATGTCATAGCTGTGACTACCTCTTCTGTAGTTCCCCCCATCATAGCTACTGCACACGCTGCTGCCATCGCTGCTGCGGTACCAACTTCAGCCTGGCAGCCACCTACAGCACCTGCTACACAGGCTTGGTTTGTTACCACATTACCTACCCCAGCAGCCGCTAAAAATCCATTGATATAGGACGCCTCATCACAATTGTATACTTCACCTACTGCTTGCATCACACCAGGTAAAATGCCACAGGCCCCTGCTGTAGGACATGCTACAATACGGAACATCTTCGCATTTGCTTCATTAACGGAAATAGCATATCTCAATGCACGATAGGTAAGATCACTCAGAAATACTGGTTTACCCTCATCTAATTGCTTCGCTTGTCCCCCAGACATACCACTCTTACTTTTTCTTGTATCTTCTATGCCATCGCGAACAGATTCTTTAAAAATTTGAATGCGACGTTGTATCTCCCCTAGCACATATTCTTTCGCAGAACCTGTACTTTCTATTTCTGCACGCAAAACCACTTCGGAAAAAGAAATACTTTCACGATCCGCAAGGCGTACAATATCTTCAATTGTATCGTATAAATAACTCATAGTATCCTCTACTCCAATGGTTCAAAATACATAACAGAAGAAATACCTGGCACTTCCTTAATTTGTTGTAATGCCACAGCATCTACATCGGAGTCTGTAGAAATCAGCATCACCGCTTCTGATCCTTTGCGCTTACGGAATACACGCATGCTAGAAATATTAATCTTCTCTAGCCCTAAAATATGTGTAACCCCTGCAATAACACCGGGTTGATCCGTATGGAACGCAATAATCTGATGCTCTTCCCCAGTAATATCTACATCGATGCCATCAATATTGGTCACCGTCACTCGACCTCCACCTAGGGATGATCCGGTCACAGACATATGCTTTCCCTCTTTACCATACATATTGAATCGTACAGTATTCGGATGTCCTGCATCGACTTCAGATTCAATAAAGGTATACTGAAAGTTTTCTTTCTCTGCAATTTCTAAAGACTCACGGATACGTGCATCATCGGCATCCATCCCTAATAGACCTCCCACCAAAGCACGATTTGTGCCATGGCCTCGATAGGTTTTTGCAAAAGAACCATATAATGTCATCGTCACACTTTCAGGACGCTCATGAAAAATTGACAAAGCCATTTTCCCCAGTCGTGCCGCTCCCGCTGTATGTGAACTAGATGGACCAATCATAACGGGTCCAATAATATCAAATATACTACTCAAAGTAGGTACCTCCTATTATCTATGTAGGAATATCTTATGTATTATCTTTACCTTATATCATACCATATTTAGGGCCTTCTCGTAAAAAAATACAACTTTCTACCCACACCCTAAGGACACAAAAGAGTACTATATATCTTTTCCTGAAGAGCATAAATACGAGTAGCAGTCTTGTGGCATCCCTTTACTACCTACATCACACAAACACAAGAAGAGCACGACATGTTCCGGAGCAAACCTAACCACTGTATCAGTTTGCGGAGGAATGTGTCGTGCTCTTCCCTTACGCTAATGAAGAACGCCTCAAGGCTGCATAGCATCACAAGTGACGTATCATGTATAGATATTCTTAGTATCTAAGATTATCCATTCATTCGTTTGAACAATTCCGCAATTTGCGCTTTCATCAAGGCTAATTCTTCACGTTGTGCTTCATTTTCTGCTTTTTGAGCAGCATTTGTAGCACGTAGTTCATTCAATTCATCTTTTTGAATTCTGTTTTGTGCTTCTAAGGCAGATACCTTATCTTGTAATGTGTAAGATGCACTGATAGGCCCTTGACGGAATGTATCTTTCACTGCGGTTTCATCAGCACGAGCACCAAACTTCCAAGTCACACTTGCATTGGCCATCACTTCATTCATATTTCCATTGACGGATGCACCCACATGGAACATGGTAGATTCATTTTTGTAATGATTCATGCCAAGTGCTAAGGCACTAGCCCCTTGATAGTAGCCTACACCTGCGGAAATTTGAGTTGGCTCTAATGGATCGTATTGGATAGATTGCAAGCCTGCTAAGGCAGCTGCTTGTGCACCCATACGATTCATACGATTGTTGATATTGATCGTTGTACCTCGTAATTGAGACACATTAACCGCATCTGTATCTTTCGTGCCTGGTGCGACATTGTGAATTTGTTGCATACCAGCGGAGATACCTTCTGTCATAACTGTTTTGCCATCTGGGCCTTTCACAGGATTACCATTGGAATCTAACACAGGTTTATCCATGCCGAAGGAAATGATACGAGTACTATCTGCTACATTTGGTTTCAATGATCCCACAGCGCCTGTATATTTCTCACCTGGTTTACCATCTTGACCAACATATTTGTAGTTACCATCTACATCTTTAGATACTGGTTTACCATCTTTATCTAAGAATGTAAGGTTACCATTCGCATCACGAGCTACTGTACTATTTGGAATGACTTTCAATCCTTCGTTAGTGTACTCTGTAGAGTTACCAGGATTTTTAATGACTTCTTTTTGTTTTCCAGTAGTTGGATCAATCACCGGTTTACCGTCTTTATCCACTACTTTTTCGATTTCATCAGTAGTTGTGAAAGCAATCTTATCGCCAGATACATGAGATGTTTTATCTACCCCAGTTTTTGGATCTTTCGCATTCAAGATTAAATCTTTATTTGTTAAGGATGCTGTGTTGTCCCCGGATTTATCTGTAATATTAATCTCCTTAGGTCCCACTACTGTTTTATTAGCATCTTTATCTGTATACGTAGTTCCTGCTGCTGTAGATGCGTTGGTATTACCATTTGTATCCTTCAACACATTCGTAGTCGATGTATTCGTATTCGTATTGCCCGCTTTATCTTTTAGTTCAGATTTGTCCGCCGTCAACGTGGATGTATTACCATCTTTGTCTTTTAACGTAACATTGTTAATACCAATACTTGTGGAGTTCTTATTATCTTTATCTTTAATAGAGATATTTTCTCCTGTAATGGATGTATTCTTACCATCCTTACCATTCACACCGATAGCACCTTGTCCATCTTTAGCAGTAATAGATACACCATCTTTGCCGTCTTTGCCGCTCACTGCGAAGGCACCGTTGCCGTCTTTGTCAACTTTGGCGGATACCACATCTTTTCCATCAACATTTTTAACGATCATAGCTCCATCTTTAGGAGGAATTACATCTGCTGGAGGAACTGGTTTTGCATCCTTCTTAGGTGTGACTGAAGTACTTCCATCTGGATTTGTAACTACCGTCACATCTCCTTCTTTGTAATACTTGTCGCCTACTTTCACAAGGTTGTTACCATTTTTATCAACCGCTGTGCCACCAGTGGTAACAGAGTCAATTTTTAAATCTCTGTTAATATCCACTTTGACAAAAGTAGTTGCCTTCTTAGTACCATCCTCATTTAATGCATCTACAGTTACCATAGACACATTCGTGTTAGCACCATCTACAAATTTCACATCGTCATTAGGATTTACCTTATCGTACACCTTTGCTTCTTTATTGAAGTCAACTGCTGTACCATCAGATTTCACCACATCACTACCATTGGCTTTACCAATATTCCAACCAGAATCTTGGATTGCATTTGCCACCGTATTACCCGTTACAAATCCTGCACCTTTATTAGTTACAGCGTCTGTTGTCGGATTAATTGTTAATGGAGTTCCAGCCGGTTTGCCATCTTTATCTTTTTCAAAGCCTACTGGTTTACCATTTTCATCTACTTTATAGTAGTTATCTCCAATCTTAACTGCCTCTGTTTTTGTACCATCCGCATGAGTAATTATCACTTTATTCGTAACTTCCCCTTCTTTGATACCTACAGTTAATTGACGAGTGCCATCTTCTAATGTAGATCCCGTTACAGTAATACCATTTTCACCTTTGAAATCTACTACATTCGCATTTTTCACCACATCTTTGTAGCCATTGCCATCTTTCGCAGATACAACCCAACCCATATTTTGTAGGTCACCTACTGTAGCAACCGCATTTTTGTTGACAGGTGCATCTTTTGTGCCATTCAAATCTACTAAATGAACATCTTCAGTTTTCGGTGTTGTACCTGGTGTAGCACCTGGTTTCGTTGCTGTACCTTCTGGATTGGTTTTGACCACATTTGTATTCAACGTGGAACCTACACCTATAATTTGTGTCGGTTTGCCATCTTGAGATGTAATATTCAACACACTAGATGGTTGCGCATCCGCAACATTATTCGTAGCCGGTTTCGCCGCTTCTGTTTTCATTGTGACAGGGCTAACTGGTTTCACAACTACATCCGCAGGAATCGTCACTGGTGTCGCACCTTCTTTAGGAGCACCGTTCACCACATCAGCTGGTTTGTAATACTGATCGCCCACTTTCGTGTACGTATTACCTTTACCATCCGTGTATGTATTCGGGCTACCTACGTTCAACGTGCCTGTATCCACATTTGTGAAAGTCACATTATCCTTCGTAGCATATGTAATTTTACCATTTGCATCCTGTTTCACAGTTAAGTTATTGCCTGCTACCATTTCTACAGTATTGCTTGGTTTAATTAACTCGCCATCATTTTTAGTACCTGTAGTCAACTTTTCTCCACCATCAGCGGATGTTTTTAAGTTAAAGCCAGCATTATTGATCGCTTCTGCCACGTTTTGTACAGTCGCAACTTTGTTCAAGCCTGCCTCATCATGAGCTTTTTGAGCTTCATCTTTTGGTGTCTGTTTCGCCGCTAACTCTGCTTTCTTATCAGCTACTTCTTTTTGCAACGTAGTATCTGTAGGGTTAGCAGTTAATTTAGTTTCAGCTTCTTTTAAGGCATCCTTAGCTACTTGTAATTCTTTTTGTGCAGCTTCCAATGTATCACGTAAAAGTTTTGCTTTCTCTGCCGTAGTAGGGCCAGATACGGATCCATTAGTATTGTTAGTGATTTCACCAGTAGTTACTTTCACACCATCCTCGTCAACAGTCACAGAACCATTCGCTGCTTTCACGTTGAAAGTCACATCACTTGTAGTGTTACCATCACGAGTTGTCACCACCGCTGTTGTACCAAGACCGTTGATAAAGTTCACTGTATCATATGGTTTAACGAAATCTTTCGCAGTGCCATTATTTTGTAAGTTCCAACCTGCTTGTAACACGTCGCCAACTGTGGCTGCATTATTAGCAGCAAAGTTAGGATTTCTTACATATTGTTTAGGATCTGTTGTGACATTGCCATTCGCATCGATGAATTCCCCTTTATCATTTGTCATAAATGGAGACATCATCGCCGCTACCACGGTATGAGACAATGGAGCTTTCGCATTACCAGTATTTGTAGTGGAATTTGGTTCTGTCACCTCTGTTCCATCTGGATGGAAGGCTTTTTGTTTCGTATCATCTACATTAGGCAAGTTACTCTTCACATTTTGCAATGTCGTCGGCGTTGTCGTACCATTAGGTCCGTTCACCGCAGTCACTACATTCTTAGGATCGATAGTAGTATCACCAGTGCCTTTGCCATCTGGAGTTGTATGGTATGTTACATTGCCTGCATCATCTTTCACTGGATATACTTTCGTACCATCCTTCGTTGTGAAGCTTGTTGGCATAATCGCATTGTTCGTAGATACTTGGTCATCTACTTTCACAGTGATCGTACGAACACCATTAGCATCTGTTTTACCAGATACGATAGCAGTGCCTTTACCTACAAATTTCACTTCGTTTGCATTTCGTACTTGCTCTGTGTAATCTTTAACAGTAGCTGTGCCGTCATCATTCGTAACCTTGTCGGAAGATACAAGCCAACCCATATTGCGTAAATCACCTACAGTGGCCGCAGTATTATCGCTTACTTTTGGTGCATCACCATTAGTTGGTTTAGATAAATCAATTAATCCTGTGTTAGCAGTTGTTGTACCTGCTACTGGTTTGCCATCGATGTTATCACCATATTTGTTCAAACCAGATGTGACATTGCCCAATTGTGTAGGGCTTGTCGTTTGCTTGTTTGGAGCATCTGCTGTATTCGTTACATTTGGGTTCACCAATGTAGAATGTAATGGATTTGTTGCCGTATTAATTGGTTGAATTACTGTTCCATTTTCGTCGAGAGGTTCACCATTGTTATTAACCTTAGTACTTGGTTTACCATTCGCATCTACTGGTTGACCTTTGTCGTTAACTTTGTAGAATTTGTCACCGATTTTAGATACTGGATTGCCCGCTTCATCTGTGTATGTCATAGGCAAGCCTGTTACGTTGTACGTTACATTGCTTGTTGTACCATTATCAGATGTTGTCACAACTGCTGTTGTATTCACACCGTTTACAAAGTTTACAGTGTCATATGGTTTTACAAAGTCTCGAGCTGTCCCATTGTTTTGTAAGTTCCAACCTGCATTCAATACATCGCCCACAGTCGCTGCATTATGTGGATTCACATAATTATTTGCTGCTGGATTTGTTGTATCTACACCTGCATGATTTGTCGTTGGAGCCGTAGTACCCGTTTTAGCACCATCCAAGTTACCTTCTACGTTAGATAATGTAGTTGGTGTTGTCGTACCTTTTGGTCCATTAATAGTTGTTTTTACTGGACCTGTTACGGTATCTCCACTTCCATCTGGTTTTGTATTAAAGATTTGGTTACCATCTTGGTCAACTTTTCCAGTTGGATATACTTGTTTACCGTTTTTATCTGTGTACACCACAGGAGTTACAGATTTATTCGTAGACGTTTGGTCATCTACTTTGACAGTAATCGTACGTACACCTTGTACATCCGTTGTACCAGATACGATAGCTGTACCTGTACCCACAAATTTCACTTCATTTGCATGTTTCACTTGTGCGGAATATGCATCAGTTGTGAAAGATCCATCTGCACCAGTTGTTTTATCAGAAGATACAATCCAACCCATATTACGTAAATCACCTACAGTAGCAGCTGTATTATCACTTACTTTCGGTTGACCATTTTCAGGTTTAGATAAATCTACTAAACCACGATTTTTATCTGTTGTACCTGGTACATCAGCACCATTCACTTGATCGCCGTATTTGTCCAAACCAGATTTCACATTAGTAACTTTCACTGGATCCGTACCATTAGGGCCAGATACTTTCAAGTCTCCATCATCTGTTTTAGACAATTTAGGACCTTGATCGCCACCTACTTGTACCGTTTCGAAAGATACATTATCTTTTGTAGCAAATGTAAATTGACTACCTGCTTGTGTAATCTTGATGTTCTTATCTGCTTCAAATGTAACTTTATCACCGGCTTTTACCAATTGGTTAGTTGCATCTTTACCTAATTCACCAACCTCTGTTTTAGCAGATGTTGCTGTCCATGCCGCATTGTTAATAGCATTTACTACGGTAGTTACTGTAGCTAGTTTAGTATCATCGCC
Organism: uncultured Veillonella sp.; assembly: GCA_963522415.1. GTDB lineage: Bacteria > Bacillota > Negativicutes > Veillonellales > Veillonellaceae > F0422. Next base: position 18,104 of record CAUQZV010000035.1, read on the forward strand.
TGTATTTGGTGTTACTGTGCCAGTTTTATCTCCTGTTGTAACATTGTTAATGGTACCAGTGTTAACCTTCACACCATTTCCATCAACTACTAATGAAGAATCTGCTGGTTTTACAGAAATTGTATTTCCAGTGTCATCCTTTTGTAAGCCATTACCAAGGTTTACGCTGTATTTCACAGTAGATGTTTTACCATCTGTACTTTCCACTGTTGCTGTTGTACCGTCACCATTGATGAAGTTTACAGTGTCATAGGCTTTTACGAAGTCTTTCGCTTCTCCATTACCTTGTAAATTCCAACCTGCATTCAATACGTCGGATACGGTAGCGGCATTATTTGGATTTACATAGTTATCGCCGGTTGTATTCGTTGTATTTGGTGCTGCTTGCACTTTAGTCGCATTGCTTGGCGCTGCTTCTGTATTGGCAGTATCGCTATTTTTAGTGTCAGGAAGGTTAGATTTCACATTAGAAATCGCATTACCACCGTTATTTAAACCATTTTGGTTCAATGTCACAGTATTTTCAGGTGTACCTGCTGTTGGAGCTGCTGGTTTTGTAATCGTAATGCCTTCTGGAGTGATGTTTACTTTATTGTTCTTAGCATCTTTAAACTCAGCACTTGTTAATCCAGTTAATTCTGTTTTCAAGGAGTAGATAAAGTTTTTACCATCTTGTTTTACCGCAAGGTTATCGCCAGCTTTGAACG
>CAUQZV010000036.1:0-18247 GCA_963522415.1 uncultured Veillonella sp.
TCACAGAGAACAAGGATAGGTTGTTTAAAAGCACCCCATAAATTCTTACCACACGCTAGGTTCACAGCTGTTTTACCGCCTACAGAGGAATCGACAGCAGCCAACAGTGACGTAGGTACTTGTACATAATCGACACCTCGTAAGTAGGTGGCAGCAGCAAATCCAGCTAGATCGCCGACGACGCCACCACCTAAAGCAATGATTAGGTCTTTCCGAGTCAATTTTGCGGTTCCTAATGTTTCTATTAGATCCATGAGGCGATGGCCGTTCTTTTCACTCTCACCGTGAGGGAAGGTGTAAGTATGAACGGTGTAGCCTGCTGTTTCTAGAGATTTAGAAACTGTAGATGCATAGAGAGGGCCCACATTGTTGTCGGTGACAATCATGACAGAACAAGCAGATTTGATTGATTGTAAGTACTCAGCTATACGAGGCAAGCTATTCCGTTCGATAATGACATCGTAAGCAGTGGAGGCTTGAATATGAATCGTATCCATAGGTGTGACCTATTTATGACCTAATGCATCACGTAAAGTGAATACTTGGTTTGCCAAAGTGGCGAATTGCTCTGGACGTAAGGATTGAGGACCATCGCATAATGCTTTTTCAGGATTATTGTGAACTTCAATCATTAAACCATCAGCACCGCCACCAACAGAGGCTAAGGATAAAGATGGAACTACACGGCTCATGCCAGCTGCATGGCTAGGGTCCATAATGATTGGTAAATGAGATAATTCGTGCATCATTGGGATGGCAGTTACATCCAATGTATTACGTGTACGTGTTTCAAATGTGCGGATGCCGCGCTCGCAAAGGACGATTTGTTCATTCCCTTCGCTCATGATATATTCCGCAGCCATTAACCATTCTTCGTATGTGGCACATAGACCACGTTTTAATAAGATTGGTTTACGTAATTTACCTACTTCTTTTAAAAGATTGAAATTTTGCATATTACGAGCACCGATTTGTAACATATCTACATTGTCGAAGTATTCCAATTGAGAGATATCCATGACTTCTGACACAATAGGTAGACCAGTTTCTTTTTTCGCTGCTTCTAATAAGGCTAAGCCACTTGGTCCCATGCCTTGGAAAGAGTAGGGAGAGGTACGAGGTTTGAAAGCGCCACCACGAAGAATGCCTGCGCCTGCCGCTTTCACGGCCTTAGCTACTTCGATGACTTGTTCTGGTGTTTCGACAGAGCAAGGACCTGCGATGATGGAGAAGTGACCGCCACCAATTTTAGCATCACCTACAGTGACCACAGTGTCTTGTGGGTGGAATTTACGATTTGCTTTTTTGAAAGGTTCTTGGATGCGGATTACCTTTTCCACATATGGAAGGGATTCAATAACGCGTAAGTCAACACGAGATGTATCACCGATCAAACCGATGATATCTTGTTGTTCTCCATGTACTGGATGTAAGGTAACGCCTGTGGCTTCTAGTAACTGACGTAGTTCTGTAATTTGTGCTTCTGTTGCTGTAGTATGTAGTCGAATAATCATAATGTCCTCCTAAATTAAATCTTGTGTATAGTAGGTATTCGTGAGTGGTGGTATAGGAAGATATACAAAAAGGGCTACCCGCCTATACCTAGTACGGGTAGCCCTTATCACTATTTAAAGCCACTCAGTGATGATACCTAAATTAGCGTAGCTCAAATAGTTCTTTACCCGTAGTTTGGATAAAGAACCAAAAAAATGTATTTGCATTTAGTGTAGCTACATTGGCTTGTTTCATCATTGTGGTGACTCCTTTCTTTCAATAATTGGGTTTAGTATACTCCTTTTATATGAATTTGGCAAGAAAAAAATTTACATTTGTAAATAAAATTGGGCTCAAATGCAAAAAAAGATTCTAAAAAACGATGAGAATCCGGTCATATGCTTCTTTTTTTTTGTATCGTTATGCACTGTTTTACAATGTCAAGTTTATGATAATTTTATCAACTATAACTGATTAGCATAATAATGCTTTACTATATAAAGTATGCATAATAGAGTATTTATAGGTATATAAGTATGTACGAAGTACAAATAACAATGTATAATGACGGTAGTTTATTGATATCTATTATTGATATTATTGTTGATTGTGGAGGTTCTTATGAAAATTACACGTCATGTATCAGCAGTGATGGCTGCATTAGTAGTAACAGGAATGTCTTATTCTGTAATGGCTACAGATATTACTAAGTATAGTGATAAAGCAGAAAACTTAATTGGTTTATCGTTGGGAGATCAAAAGCAAACGGAACATGCGGTTAAGCATATAGAAGATACGTTGACCGTAAATGTACATGGTAAAAGCTTGATGGACACAGGTAAATCTAAAAATGTAACTGGGATTTATACTGTATTTGGATCGCAATTGACCATAGATAAAGATCTTATTGTACGATTAAAAAATGATGCACCAGCAGATAAAAAAGATTTGGGGCATTATTATATGAGTGCTGTCTATGCTGGTCTTGGTGGTAAGGTGCCACATCATAACGATAATCCTGACAGAGACTATGGTGATAGCAATATTCATGTGAAAGGCAATGTAGATATTGACGCTGTCGGAGTAGGATTGCAAGCGAATCACCGAGGCCATATTATCGTTGATGGCGGTGGTCGTATTATAACCTATCCTCTTAAAACGTCAGATACCTATTCGGTTGTGGCAGAAGAGGGCGATGTCTATGTGAATGCAGGTACCGATGGTAAACACCCAGGTACAAAGGATTTAGTAGCTGTTGGTAATGTAGGGTTAATTAATAAAGATTATGGTGAGAATCCAAATCTTAATGAAGCGCCAGCAAATATCGGACTAGCTTTTACAACATCTAACTCTAGTCTTACTGGTGCTGTGTTAAATGAATATGCTGAAAGTAATAAAAATCCGCATAATTCTGGTGCAGATATATATTTACAAAATGGTGCTACTTGGAATAATGAATGGATTGGTAAGGAACGACCTACACCAAGAAAACCACGTCCATCAGGAGATGATGCAGCATACTTATATAAAGGCAGTAAAGTTCGTAATCTTGTAGGTGGTACAAATCCAACTGCAGCAGGTATGATTCATCCTATCGAGGCTCGTCCTATTACAATTCAAAACTATAGTGGTTTTGTAAATGCTGATTATAAAACAGGTGTGCCAGCGAGTGAAGCTGGCAATGGACAAATCATTATCCAACATGCTGCTGATCATAGCCACATCACTGTACAAGGTGATAGTGCTAAGAATTTAACTGATGATGCAAGTTATCGTGCAGAAATGAAATCGTTAGCCACTAAATTACAATATACGGGAAATGATAAGAAACTAGCTGCTGCTGTTCAAGTTAATGAAGGTATTACAAGACCGGCTGCTATGGTTGAACTTGGTACAAATGCATTTGATGCACAAGGTAATCTTGTTGTTACCGATACTGCGACTGTAACACATGCTAGTGAATCTTCAGTGGTAAATAGTACGAAATCTGCTCTTGCATCTACAGCGATAGCTTGGAGTGATACTACGAACGATTTACAACGTCGTTTAGGGGATCTTCGCTTAACTACTATGAATGATGGTATATGGGCTAAATACATCGGAGGCAACTCTAAAATGACAGGGGGTGCCGATGTTCATATGAGATATAATGGTGTACAAATTGGTTATGATCATAAGGTATCCAATGGTTGGACTCTGGGTGGCGCTCTACATTACAGTACGTCTAGCAACTCTTATGGTATTGGCACTGGAGACAGTAAAATCGGTGGCATTGGGTTATATGGTACAAACCAACATGACGATGGAAGTTACTTAGATATCATTGCTCGTGGAAATCGCTTGTCCAATAATTACAAACTTCACTTCGCAGGGGGACAACAATTGAATGGGGATTATCATACATTTGGTACCTCTTTCAGTGTAGAATACGGTAAACGTATTAAGAAACAACATGGTTTCTACATGGATCCTAGTGTAGAATTGATTGTAGGTCGTTTGAACGGTGTATCCTATGAGGCTAATATTGTTGATGGTGGATCTATGCATGTGAAAGCTGATGCGGTTAACTCTGCGGTAGGCCGATTGGGATTTGGCATTGGCAGAGAAACGCAAACATCCAACATCTTTGCAAAACTCGCATTGGCTCATGAATTCTCTGGTAAGGTGAATACAACATATTCAGCACCAGGTAATCCAACAGTACATACAGAACTTGATTTAAAAGATACATGGCTTGATGCTGAAATTGGAGGCTCCTGGAGCGTTCGTCCAAGTACATATGTATATGGCACATTCACTAAAAACTTCGGTGCAATTGTAGACAATACATGGCGTATGGATGTGGGAGTACGACATAACTTTTAATTAAATCTTGTACTAATAGTCCTTATAGCGTATGCTGTAAGGACTATTAGTATGTAAGGAGGATAGTATGGTGAAAGTTTTATTCATCTGTCATGGTAATATTTGTCGTTCTACGATGGCAGAGTTTTATATGAAGCATATCGTTAACAAGGCAGGCTTAAGGGATTCTATTTATATTGAGTCTGCAGCTACATCTCGTGAGGAGATAGGAAACGATACCCATTATGGAACTAAACAAAAATTAGATGAAATGGATATTCCTTATACTCATCGCAAGGCCCGCCAAGTGACGATGGATGATTATCGTAACTTTGATTACCTCATCATCATGGATGAAAACAATGCACGAAACTTGCGTCTCATTATTGATGATGATATTGACCATAAGGTGTATAAGGCTATGACCTTTGTTGGAGAAGGTCGAGATGTAAAAGACCCTTGGTATACAGGAAATTTTGACGAAACCTATGATGATATAAGTCGTAGCTGTGATGCCTTATTAGAGTTAATCAAAGAGCAATTATAAGAAAATTATAATGTAATAAGCCCCCAATGCTAATTGAATTAGATATAACATTGGGGGCGGTATTTTATATGAAAATTCAAATTGGGCTCAAATGCAAAAATGGACTCTCAAAAATGATGAGAATCCAGTTATATCAATGGTGCGCCTAGCAGGAATCGAACCTGCGCACCCGGTTCCGGAGACCGGCGCTCTATCCCCTGAGCTATAGGCGCTTGTATACCGTTAAAGTATACCATGAAATACTAGGTAGTACAATAGGGAGAAGATAGTACATACTATATTGAAAGTTCTAGTTCTCTATCATACTCTCATATACAAGGACATCTTACTTGTGGTATAATGTATTAATTCGCATGATACATACACAAGATTTTAAAGGAGGACCCTTTTATATATGCAAATTAAATTTGAAGATTTACACATTAGCGAACCCATTTTACGAGCTTTAAACGATATGGGATTTGAAGAGCCAACACCGATTCAACGTGAAGCCATTCCAGTGGCAAAGTCTGGTCAAGATATGATTGGTCAAGCGCAAACTGGTACAGGTAAAACAGCTGCCTTTGGTATCCCAGCGTTAGAGCAAGTGGATCCAACCATCCAAGACCCACAAGTATTAATTCTTTCACCGACTCGTGAATTAGCAATTCAAGTGGCGGAAGAGTTAAATAAAATGGCGCAACATACAAACATTCAAGCCTTGCCAATCTATGGTGGACAAGATATTGGACGTCAATTCCGTATGTTGAAAAAACATCCACAAGTGATTGTAGCTACACCTGGTCGTTTAATGGACCATATGGAACGCAAATCCATCTCCTTTGAGCAAGTGAAAGTTGTGATTCTTGATGAAGCGGATGAAATGTTAAACATGGGCTTCGTGGATGACATCAACAAAATTTTGACAGCTGTACCAGAAGAGCGTCAAACATTATTGTTCTCTGCTACTATGCCAAAAGCAATCCAAGAGTTGGCAGAAACATATTTAACAGAGCCAACATTAATCCGTATGAAACCGACACAAGTGACAATGGATTTAATCGAGCAATATTATATTGAAGTGCAAGATCGCCAAAAGTTTGATGTATTGTGCCGTTTACTAGATATCCAAGCTCCAGAGCTTGCTATCGTGTTCGGTCGTACAAAACGCCGTGTAGACGAAGTAACAGAAGCGTTGAAAAAACGTGGTTACATGGCAGAAGGCATTCATGGTGACTTGTCTCAACAAAAACGTGACTCTGTAATCCGTCAATTCCGTGAAGGCACTATCGATATTCTAGTTGCGACAGACGTAGCAGCTCGTGGATTAGATATTAGCGGCGTCACACATGTATATAACTATGACTTGCCGCAAGATCCTGAAAGCTATGTACACCGTGTTGGTCGTACAGGTCGTGCAGGTAAAGCAGGCGTAGCGATGACATTTGTGATCCCTCGTGAAATTGAGCATTTACATGCTATTGAACGTTTGACCAAACGTAAGATTGCTCGTCGCAAAGCTCCATCCTTGGGTGAAGTATTAGAAGGCCAACAAAAAATTGCCGTAGAAAAATTAATTACTTTAGCAGATAATCGTGAAGAATTAGCAAGCTACCGTTCTAGTGCCGAAGAGTTGTTGAACGATATTGACTCTGTTACATTGTTGGCAGCAGCGTTAAAATTGTTGACAAAAGAGCCAGACACAACACCGGTAAGCATTACAGAAGAAGCGCCACTTCGTGTTCGTCGTCGTCGTGACAGTGGACGTCGTGAAGGCCGTCGTCGTGATGATCGTCGTAGAGATGGTCGTCGTCGTGATGACCGCCGTGATGGAGATAGAAGACGCTCTAGTCGCGAATGTAATCAACGCTCAAATGGTGGAGAACGCCGTTCCCGTGATGGACAAAAACAACAAAAACCAAAACACCAAGGTAGTGGGTTCAAACCATATTTTAAGGATTAAATTCGTCAAGTGACAATATTTAAAATTAATTAATTGTGATTATTGTTTGGGAATGAACTTTCTGATATAATATAAACAGAGTAATAGTGTTTTAATCTCACAGTTAAGCTTCCAAGTGGAAAGGATGTGCGTAATGGATATTGCACAAAAATTGCGAGAAGAAGGTTATAAAGTAACGCCACAGCGTATTGCTATTTATAATGTTCTTTACGCAGAAAACAACCATCCCACTGCGGAAATGATCTACCAAAGTTTGCGGGAAGACCATCCAAGTATGAGCTTGGCGACTGTATATAAAACGATGGAGATTTTTGAGCGCATTGGTATAGTTCGTGTCTTAGACTTGGGCGATGATTGTAGCCGATATGATTGGGATACAAGAAATCATCCACATGTACGCTGTACTATGTGTAATCGTATTAATGATTTACATGACGTACAAGTGAATTGTCTAAGAGAAGAAGTGGCACGCCACAGTGAATATGAAATTACAGGACTTCATGTGTCTTTTGAAGGCATTTGTCCAGAATGTTTGCGTAAAAGCTCACATTAATTAGTAATCTAAAAGAAATAGGGGATAATTGCTTATAATGAACAATTATTCTCTATTTTTATATTTGTAAAGAAATAGTTATAACATGATATACTTACAAGTAAGATAGTGAGTCATGAAGAAAAGGAGTTATACATGAGTCAATTAACAATCGGATGTCATTTATCCATTAGCAAAGGATATTTACATATGGGAAAAGAGGCGCTGTCTATTGGGGCTAACACATTCCAATACTTTACGAGAAATCCACGTGGTGGAAAGGCTCGTGCCTTTGATGAAGCAGATATGAAAGCATTAGATACATTCCTGAAAGAACATCAATTTGGTAAATTATTAGGACATGCACCATATACTTTAAATGCGTGTGCAGCCGATCCAGAGCTCCGTAAATTTGCGAAAAACTCCATGCGAGAAGACTTGGAGCGCTTGGAATATTTGCCGGGCCATTTATATAATTTTCACCCTGGTAGCCATGTGAAACAAGGAGTGGACCAAGGCATCGAATATATCGTAGATATGTTAAATGAAGTGATTTTTCCAGGTATGAAAACCACTGTTTTGTTAGAAGCCATGGCAGGAAAAGGTACCGAAGTAGGTCGCAATTTTGAAGAATTAGCACGTATCATTGATGGCGTGAAGCATAAGGAATATATCGGTGTGTGTGTAGATACATGCCATATTCATGAAGGCGGATACGATATCATTGAAAATTTAGACGGTGTCTTGGAGGAGTTTGATCACTTTGTAGGCTTAGATAGGATTCATGCAGTGCATTTGAATGACTCTAAAAATCCAAGAGGAGCCCATAAAGATCGACATGAAAAAATCGGGGAAGGTCACATTGGTATTGAGGCCATTGCTAATTTCATCACTCATTCCAAATTACGTCATCTACCATTCTATCTAGAAACGCCAAATGAGCTAGATGGTTATGCAAAAGAAATTGCTATCCTACGGGAGATTTACGCAAACGAGGTGTAAGTATGCGCATACTACATACAGCAGACTGGCATTTAGGACGACTATTTTATAACGAACATTTAACAACAGACCAAGCTCATGTGTTGGAACATCAATTTTTTCCTTTGTTGAAAGAGGAAAAGATTGATTTAGTAGTACTTAGTGGAGATGTCTTTGACCGTTCCGTTCCTCCTATTGAGGCTATCGAGTTATGGGATTCTGTGCTCCATCGACTGGGTTTTACGGAAAACGTTCCTATGGTGGCTATTTCAGGTAATCACGACAGTGGACCACGGCTTGCTATGGGGTGCAGTGCTTGGGAAACACATGGCATTCATTTGCTAGGACATACTCACCAAGGGATGAAACCCATAACATTTCAAGATGATTACGGTCAACTGGATGTGTGGGCATTGCCTTATGGTGAAGTACGGGATATACAGACAGAACTGAATCAATTAAGCATTGCTGGTGAAAACATAGGGTCTACAATGATTATCGGATCTAGTAAGACTTCTAAGAATCGTCGGATCCAATGTGAATCGGCAGATTTATTTGCCTCTTTGAGTGATGAAAGTATTACAAATCTAGACATTACTTCTTATAGAGATAATGGTGAGATATCTGACATCGACACTGAGAAAAGTGATATAAGTGTTGATACAAATAAATACAACTGGACTATTGCTGATGCCTATGAACGTTGGTCATCCTATGCAATGAGTCGTTCAAAAGGTCATCGTACTCTGTGTATGGCTCATGCTTTTGTAGCAGGTGGTGCTGAAAGTGAATCGGAACGTCCTCTCTTAGTGGGTGGTTCAGGACAAGTGCCGACCACTGTGTTTAAGGACTTTCACTATACGGCGCTTGGTCATTTGCATAAACCGCAACGCATTGGGGCGGACCATATTCGCTACAGCGGTTCCTTGCTGACCTATTCCTTTGATGAGGTGGGATATAATAAAAGTTTTACTATCGTTGATATAGATGGCAAAGGGGTTACAACCATCAGCGAGATTCCTATTGTAGGGCGTCGACAGTTTGTAAGCCTTACCGGTTATTTTGATGACTTACTAGCTAATGAGAGTCTCCATACACAGCATCATAATGATTATGTGGAAATACGATTGTTAGATACCGCACCTGTAGTGGATGGGATGCGTCGCTTGCGAAAAGTATTCCCTTACTGTATGCGTTTGGAATTAGTAGGTCGCATGGAAGTGGTGCAAGATACAACGGGTGCTAATCGATTTAAGGAATTAAATGAGCGAGACTTATTTGTGCAATTTGCTAAGGAAGCTAGAAATGAAGAGCTTTCACAAGAAGAATTAGACTATATGGAAGATTTGTGGCATCGTGTATTGAGGGAGGAAGAAGCATGAGACCCTTGCGATTAGAAATGACTGCTTTTGGACCATATCCTAAGAAAGTTATCTTAGATTTTGCTGTATTGGCTAATCAATCAATGTTTTTGATTACAGGCCCTACAGGATCAGGAAAAACAAGTATATTGGATGCCATTGTGTACGCTTTGTATGGTCAAACGAGTGGAGGCCTTCGTGATGGAGCAGATATGCGCAGTGATTATGCAGATGCCACAACACCTACATCAGTAGTGTTCGAGTTTCAGGTGGGTGACCAACGGTATCGGATGGAACGAACGCCGAAACAGGAATTGCAGAAAAAGCGTGGTACGGGTACAAGAACGGTATTGGCTACCGCTGCTATCAGTAAATGGATCGATGAAGAATGGAAATTACTCACTACGAAAGCCCAAGAAATTCGTGACTATGTACAACAGATTATCGGATTTCGAGTGGATCAATTTTTGCAAGTTGTTCTATTGCCACAAGGTGATTTTAGAAAATTATTAGTGGCGCCCACATCAGAACGGGAAGTGCTATTGCATACGATTTTTAAAACTTCAGTGTATAAACGCATGCAAGACCTGTTGAAAGAAGAATTGGCCAAGGCTACCGTAGGGATTCAAGATACATTGCAAAAGGTTGAATTTTTGTTGGGCACTTACACAGTAGATACGTTGCAGGACTTAGCTGCGTTGGTGGAACAAGAACGTACAGTATTAGAGGATCGTGAAAGTGAACGGAAAGCGAAACAAGAGCAATATGAATCCCTACAAGCTTCCTATGCTAAGCATGAAACGTATGCTAACCTAGTATCGCGTAAAGACCAATACAGTCAGGCATTGGCTATTCATCAAGAAGGAGAGTCGGAGCACCTTACATTAGGGGAGACTATTAGTCGTTGGGAACGGTTGCAAACAGTTCAGAGATCTATGAAAGATTATGAGAGATTGCAAGATGTTTTCAGAGTAGACAATGAAAAATTAGAAGTCTTGAAAACATCGTTGCAGTCCATGGAAGGAATGTTACAAACCTTAGAGTCTAAGTGGAAACAGCTAGCAGCTCAAGAGGAAACGTATGCAAAACAACAAGAGCAATACCACCAATTACAGGCCTTGCAAGAAGAAGTGGAACGGTATGGTGAACTCTTGGAGAAACGGACTGTATTAGAGATGGACCAATCGCAAAAGGTACAGCAACAAGGTGAAGTACAGGAGATATTAGCAACAAGTCAAATTAATATAGAAATGCAACGCCAGTCCTTAGGAGAAATAAATTTTAAGTTACACAGTTATTCTCCCTTAGGTGAGGAAAAATTATGTACTACTGAACTGCGGAGTTGGTGGGATTCCTTAAAGGGAGTAGTAGATAAATTACGCAGTGCTTGGGAGACTCAAACTGTGTATAGTAAGCAGTTGGCGGAGGAACGACAGGTCTGTAAGACTCGCGAAGGGCTATATCATCATAATGAGCAATTATTACGACAACACCAAGCCTATGAAGTGAGCTTACAATTAAAAAACCATGCACCTTGCCCTGTATGTGGTTCCATCGACCATCCGCAAGTGGTACAAGCTCCGTCGGAAGAGATTGTCCGTGAAACGGTGGACCGTCTCCGCCAAGAGTTCCAAGAAAGTCAAACACAAGTGGCAACGATAGAAACTAAGTTAGCTCATAGTGAAGAAGAAGTAGAACGGTATGATAAGGAATGGAATCGTCTGTGTGAGATGTATCCAAAGGTAACAGAAGAGATCCAAAGAATATCCTTAGTAAATCTTGGAAAGATGTTACAAAAGTGTTCAGACACGGTAAGCATAAAACCAGTATTAGATCGTATCCAAAGTTGGCAGGACATAGTCGATGAAACAGAAATAGACCGTGTATTTAAAGAGATACAAAAAGAGCTAGTGTATGCAGAAAAGGATAAAATAGAGTTAGAAACAACACTTAGTACATTGCAAACAACATTGCAAGCAGAAGAAGCTAACTTTCATGTCAAACAACTGGAACTGATAACCTTAGCAGGTCAAATAGAGACGATGAATCAAGATATTCAGTATTTAACATCAGAAATACATCGTATTGAAAAGAGTATAGCTCCTTTTACGGTGGATACGTACATGATGGAGATGACAGGGCTAGCAGATTCATTGAAACAGTATGAAGTGGACCGTAAAGCGGTAGAAGAAGAGCGACAAATGAGCCAAGCAAAACAGTCTGAACTCACCGCAGAAGTAGGCGCTCTAGAAGAGCAACAAGTGCGCATATCACAGGATATAGAAAGTTTCGGCAAGGATATTCAACAAGTGTTAGCAGCGGAATCTCTTACCATTGATACATTTAAACAGGAATCTCATGCATTTGATACATTGCCAGCATGGAAAGATGCGTTTAGCACATATAACAATGAAACATTACGGTTAAACTCCCTGTTAGAAGAAGTGAAAAATGATTTAGCTAGTTATGCCACAGTACCAAAGGAAATAGACAAAGAATTGGTTGACGATTTACAGCAAGAATTGAAAGATCTAGGGGAAGTTATTGGCACCTTGAAATCACAAGTGACTGCGAAGGAAAAAACTATTCAAGAGATTTCCAAGTTAGAAGCGGATACCAAAGAGTTGTCGGACCGTCGGGCATTTATTTTTGGTTTAGCTGATTTAGCCAATGGTGGCGATTCGGGCATGAAAGGTGTTAGCTTTGAACGCTATGTACTGGGCGCTATTCTAGAAGAAGTGTTGAGTGCAGCGAACTTGCGACTTCATGATATGAGTCGTGGTCGCTATCGATTGGAACGATCCGTAGAAGAAGGTGGTCGTGGTGCCCGAGGATTGGACATTGCTGTCTTTGATGCCTATACAGGGGCGAGTCGTCCTGCCAACACATTGTCCGGAGGGGAAACCTTCCTGGCATCATTAGGGCTTGCTATGGGTTTGGCGGATGTGATCCAATCTTATGCAGGTGGCATTCATCTAGATACTATGTTTATAGATGAAGGTTTTGGCACTTTGGACCCAGATACGTTAGATGTGGCAATGGAAACTTTGGTGGCATTGCAATCCCAAGGTCGATTGGTGGGGATTATATCCCATGTACCGGAATTACAACAACAAATTGGTGCACACTTGGTAGTGACAAAAACGGATGAGGGGAGCAGGGCCTACTTTCAAGTACAGTGATTGTATTCCCGTAGTACCTATGTTAGAATAATACTGTTATTTACTAGGAATTAAGGAGGAAGTATGAAATTTAGCTTTGCTCATAATAATATTAATGTGAAAGATTTGGATAAGAGTTTATTCTTTTACAAAGAAGCATTAGGGTTAGAAGAAGTCGGTCATATCGATGGAGAAGATGAATCTTTTAAAATCGTCTATTTAGGGGATGGTACCAATCCGCATCGATTAGAATTGACATGGCTACGTGATTGGGATCGTCCATATAATTTAGGAGATAATGAATTCCACTTGGCATTCTATGTAGATGATTATGCAGGAGCGTTAGCAAAACATAAGGCTATGAACTGCGTTGTCTATGAGAATGAAGCGATGGGTATTTATTTTATCGCCGACCCAGATGGATATTGGACAGAAATTATCCCATCAGGAGCCTATTAATATGGAGCATATGTTAACTCGCCTACAATGGTTGGTAGGGGAAGAAAAAATTAAAACTTTACAAGGCAAAAAAGTCCTGCTATTTGGATGCGGTGGTGTTGGCTCTTTTGCATTAGAAGCGCTAGTGCGTTCTGGAGTAGGTCATATTGTCATTGTTGATGGTGACCAAGTGACGGTGAGCAATATCAATCGTCAGCTTATTGCCTTGCCTAGCACCGTAGGTCAACGTAAGGTAGAAGTGGCAAAAGAACGCGCCTTGGCGATTAATCCTAACTTGCACATTGAGGCTTATGATATGGTCTATACTGGTGAAAGCCATCCGACTTTCATCACCGATATAGCTCCAGATTTTGTCATTGATGCAATCGATATGGTAAGTGCCAAACTATCTATCATCGAAACGTGTTATAATAGAAATATACCTTGTATATCTTCTATGGGAACAGGCAATAAAATGTGGCCTGATCAATTGAAGATTACAGATATTAGTAAGACCCATACATGCCCATTGGCGAAGGTGATGCGTAAAGAATTGCGTCGTCGTGGCATTAAAAAGCAAACCGTATTATTTTCGACAGAACAACCGATGACACCGAGTCGAGATGACGATTCTAGAAGTCCTGGTTCTTGTGGATTTGTTCCGTCCGTAGCAGGATTGCATTTAGCGGGTCACGTAATTAGAACTTTTTTGGAGGTACAATAATGAAAAAAGCAATTATTCATATGGAATACGGTGACATTGTTATCGAATTATTTGAAAACGAAGCTCCTGGTACAGTAGCTAACTTTGAAAAATTAATTAAAGAAGGTTTCTATGATACTTTGAAGTTCCATCGTGTCATCCCTGGTTTCGTAGCACAAGGTGGTTGCCCAATGGGTACTGGCGTAGGTGGTCCTGGCTACACAATTCCTTGCGAAACTAAAGGTAACCCACATAAACATGTTCGTGGCGCTTTATCCATGGCACATCGTGGACCTAACACAGGTGGCAGCCAATTCTTTATCGTATACGAACCACAACCTCATTTAGATGGCGTCCATACTGTATTCGGTCAAGTCATCGAAGGCATGGATGTAGTAGATAAAATTCAACAAGGTGACCGCATGCAAACTGTTGAGGTAGTAGAAGACTAATGGCAGGAATCAAACGCTATCGTATTGAACATCCTGAATGGTTACAAGTGAAAAAGGATGGGAATTTTTCCTATGGGTATGACCAAGAATGGTACGAAGATGCGTGGAAACGGTTAGCAGGTTGTGGTCCAACCACAGCGACGCAGGTCATTTCCTATGTCCTCTTTCGCGATGGTCATTTACCTGTTGAGACTGCTGCAGATGGTGATCAAGCTTTGGTGCGCATGAACCAAGTATGGGAATACGTGCGTCCTCGCTATGGTGGTGGACTCTATAAAAGTACTTGGTGGGAACAAGGAGTGAACCAATATATGGAGGATCACAATCTATCCTATACGGTGCAACGTCTACCTATTTTCCCTTTGAAAGGAAGCCCTTATAGCGTGGAAGAAGTTACAGCCTTTATCCAACGTGGTTTGGAACAGAACTGTCCTGTCGCATTTTTGAATCGTCATCGTGGACAGGAAGAAGGTCTATCTACATGGCATTGGGTTCCTATCGTGTCTATGCAGGTCAACAATGATGATACACGGTGTGTTGTCTATGATGAAGGTATGGAGCGAACTTTTTCACTACGCCGTTGGTTACGAGATAATTTACTGGGTGGAGCTTTTTTATACATCCAGTCACAATGTGAGGAGTAAGATATGACACAATGGATTAAAGAACTGCAATCCCCTCATCTTGCGTTATGCGCAGAAGTGGATGAAATTTTATATTCTGGAAAATCCGACTTTCAAACCATAGAAGTCGCTCATAGCTTAGAATACGGTAATATGCTTGTGTTAGATGGAGTGTTTCAAACATCGGAACGAGAAGAATTTGTGTATCATGAAATGATGAGCCATATTCCATTATTCTTACATCCAAACCCTAAGCATGTATTGATCATCGGTGGCGGTGATGGTGGCGTGGCTAGAGAATGTGTACGCCATAGCTGTGTAGAAACAGTGACAATGGTAGAAATTGATGGTAAAGTAGTGGAATTGGCGAAACAATATTTGCCTTCTATTGCTGACGCTATGATTCGCCAAGATCCTAAATTAACAGTAACCATTGGTGATGGTATTGGTCATGTAGCGGAAAAAGAAAACTTCTATGATGTAATCATCGTAGATTGCTCTGACCCAATTGGTCCTGGTGAAGGTTTATTTACAGAAGAATTTTACAAAAATACATATTGTGCATTGAAGGAAGACGGCTTGTTTGTACAACAAACAGAATCTCCAGTGATGCACCAACAATTAGTATCTGATGTATTTTACTATGTAAATAAACATTTCCCTGTGACTCGCCTATATACAGCATTCATTCCGTTATATCCAACAGGTATGCATTGCTTTACTATGGGATCTAAGAAACATGACCCATTAGAGTGGGATCCAAATCGCGCCCAAGATTTTACAACTAAATACTATAACTATGGCATCCAAAAATCTGCATTCGTTTTGCCAACATTTGTAAAACAATATTTACAAGCTCGAATTGCAGAATAATCCTTTTGTCAAGGAGTGCTATAGTAATTGATGAACTAGCATTTTCCTTGTGAAAGTGCTAGTTTTGCGTATGGGTTATACAATCGAATCAAATCTAGTGTTTAAAAATAATAGGTAAACCCATGGTATTTTTGAGGAGTAGATATATAAAATATAGTAGTTAAGTGCAGCTACTTTACAGTAACTTTGTATAACTATAGAGTATGAAAAAAATATTTGTGATATATAGTATTGAAATTCCTAGTAAATAGGTATACAATAAGAACAATATTGTATTTACTAATGAAATATATATAATAGACTTTTATTCATGTGAATTAACAAAAGGGGAGACAATAATGAAACAATATGATTTACTCGTTGTCGGCTTTGGTAAAGCTGGTAAAACATTAGCTGCCACATTTGGCAAAGAAGGAAAACAAGTAGCTTTAATTGAGCAAGATCCAGCTATGTACGGTGGTACCTGTATCAACATCGGATGTATCCCAACAAAAACGATGATTGTAGGCGCTGATAAAGGTAAAACATACGAGGCAGCAAAAGCAACCCGTGATACAGTAGTAGGCAAATTAAATGCAAAAAACTTAAATATGTTAACATCCAATCCGAATGTAACCGTGTATACTGGTCATGGTAAATTTACTTCCAATAAAGAAGTAGAAGTCACAACAGCAGATGGTGTGGAAATATTGACAGCTGAAACTATCATCATCAATACAGGGGCTACGAATGTAGTGCTTCCAATTCCAGGTCTATCTACATCTAAATTTGTGTACAACAGCACTGAACTACAAGCTTTGCCTACATTACCAAAACGGTTAGGTATCATTGGGTGCGGTAACATTGGTATTGAGTTCGCTAATCTATATGCACGTTTAGGTGCTGAGGTGACTGCTTTTGAAAGTGGCGACAGAATCTTAAAACGTGAAGATGCAGACGTAGCTGCGTTAGCGCAACAATACTTAGAAGAAGATGGTGTTCATTTCCACTTCAATGTTGTTACAACAGAAATTAAAAATGTAGGTGATACTGTAGTAGTGGTGACTGAAAGTGGAGAAGAGTTTGTTTTCGATGCGTTGTTACATGCTACAGGACGTAAAGCAAATACAGAAGGTCTTGGCTTAGAGAATACAGATATTCAAGTTCGTCCTAATGGTTCCATCATAACAGACGATACATTAATGACATCTGTTCCAAAGGTATTTGCTGTAGGTGATGTGAATGGTGGTCCACAATTTACGTATGTATCTTTAGATGACTTCCGCATTGTGAATCGTGTATTGCACGGTGATGAAAGTTATAAGTTAGGCAATCGTGCACACGTGCCATATTCTACTTTCATTACACCTGCTTTATCCCATGTAGGTTTACACGAAGAAGAAGCAAAAGCACAATACCCAAATGCAGTGACAGTGGCATTACCAGTAAATAACATGCCGCGCCATGCAGTGAACCAAGATCCACGTGGTGTATTTAAATTAACTGTTAATAAGGATACTGGTTTGATCCTAGGTGCCACTTTATTTGGTAAAAACTCCGAAGAGTTGATCAACATCATCAAAATGGCGATGGATAATGACATCAAGTATACATACTTGCGTGACCAAATCTTTACACATCCAACAATGGCTGAAAATTTAAATGATGTAGCTAAGCTAATTTAGTAGAAAGTATAGTATTGATATAAGCTGGTAGCAGATAAACTAGATACAAGGTGATACCTGAAATATATTAAAAAAATACATGGAAAAGGGCAGCAGTGAAATAGTCCTAAATGAACTAGAGGAACGATGATTGAAAGCAATTGACGTTCCTCTATTTTTATATTTGGTAAGTAAGAACAAATAAAGATATAAACTATAGATAATAAGACTAAAAGATTACCGTTGATAGTGATGAACATGAATTGATAAGGTAAATATTGAGAATATACTTTACATTAAATACTACTAACAAAAGTAAAAGAATACATATAAAATAAAAGCATTAAGAGTAAACAATGTAATAGAAAATAAAAGTATAAATAGAAGGAAAGCTTCATCAGAGAAAATTAGAAAATAAAATGTTAAGAAGGGGTTTACAAGAAAAAGATTATTTGATATACTTTAAAAACATCAGCGATGCTCATGTGATGTCCTGGTTGGTTAACATGAGATAGTAGAACAGTTAAAAAAGTTTTTTAAAAAGTGGTTGACACAAAAAACATTAACTGATATACTAAGTATCGTTGTAAGGCACGATAGTGCTAAACAGAATAAATATCCTGTGGTGGGTATGGTGAAGCGGTTAACACGGC
>CAUQZV010000037.1:0-17706 GCA_963522415.1 uncultured Veillonella sp.
TAGCTCGTGCTAAGAACTCTTTATATGAGTAGCCCCCACATTTGACAAAGAGCCATATTAGATGAGTGGCAGATGTCTATTTGGTTATCTCAAAACTATGGGAGAATTTCTGAGAATATAATATAGAATATATTGATACTGAATTTTATATATGTTTGCTTGAACATACTAGATAACATGAATAAAATTTAATAAATTCAATTTGAATAATCTACAAAAAAGGTCTATAATAATTATAAATATATATGTTTCAAATTGATGATGACAGAACTAGCCGGGCAAGACGACTAGATCGAACAATGAGGGGAACAACATGAAGAAACAAAAAGTAGCATTCTATGTAGCAAGTATGTTAGTGTTGGGAAGTCATGTAGTAGGTTATGCTGACGGTGATACGCATACGTATGTGTTGGATGGTGGACAAGTGACCGGTACGGGTACCCATGCCATAGCCATCGGTAGTGGATCCAGTGTGAATGGGATGTCTGCTATCGCAATAGGGGATAGTGCAGAGGTCACGGTAGATGGAGGGGTTGCTATAGGGGTTAACTCCATTGCAGATAGATCAGGCAAAACGGCTAGTTATATTGGTTATAATCCAATGAGTAATACACATTATAAATATGGTGAAGCTGGGGCAGATAATCCAAAACTTGAAGCCTTATATGAAAAAATTCGTCAAGCTAATTATAAAGTACTACAAGCAGAAGAGGATGTTGAAAGAGCTGAGTATAAGAAAAAACAGAAAGAACGTGGTGCAGAGGAAGCGGTAGTAAGTGCAAATGCTCAAAAAGCCAAAGCGGATCAAGATTTGGTTAATGCAGAGAAAGCTTATACAGCAGCGATAGAGGAAGCAAATAAAGCGGATAATGATGCTATTAGTAGTGCTTGGAATGCTACAGATGGGGCGGTGTCTGTAGGCGGTATAAAAGATGGGAAACAACATACTCGTCAAATTACCAATGTAGCAGCAGGGTATGAAGATACAGATGCTGCTACAGTGGGGCAACTACGGGTGCTTCGTAATCGGTTAGAGCGAGAAAAACCACGTTATATTTCCATAAAAAGTCGAGACCTTGGTGTAGATAGCAATGAAAATAATAATGGTGCTACTCAAGAAGGTGCCATTGCCATTGGCCCGAGGGTAAAATCAGAAAGTGAAAATGCCATTGCTATTGGGCGTAATGTACAAATCGGTCAAAACTCAAAAAATACAGTAGCTATTGGTATTGGAATTGATAAAACGGGTATCCATAGTGTAAATATTGGGGAAGGTACAACTACATCAGGTGAATATAGTACAGCTGTGGGGCAAGGGGCAAAAGCAGGGGATTCTGCACTGGCTATCGGTGGTTCAGCTAAAGCTGAAAGTAAGAATAGTGTGGCAGTAGGTCGTGCGACTACAATTGGAACTAGCGCACTAGGAGCTACAGCGCTAGGTGACTCAGCAAATTCAGATGAAAGTCAGTCTGTCAGTGTGGGATATAGTGCACATGCTTATCAATTTGGATCTATTGCAGTAGGCGCTCATACAGAAACTCATGGAAATGGATCTATCGCTATTGGTCATAATAGTAAAGTTGGAGAAAGTGGCAACCAAGCATACGGTGGAATCAGTATTGGGATGGACTCTAAAACAGTAGTTAGAAATGGTGTTGCCTTAGGTACAGGGTCTTATGCAGATCGGGCTGTAAATTCTAGGTCTAATCGAGGATATGATCCATCTTTGCATGGACCTCATTTTACTGATGCTACGACAGAGGCAGAAGTAGCAAGTTCAGAACGAAGTATATGGAAAGCCACTGACTCAGCTGTATCTGTAGGTGACAGTCGTACTGGTTATCATAAAACTCGCCAAATCATTAATGTGGCTGCTGGTGGAGAAGATACAGACGCTGTCAACGTAGCTCAGTTAAAAGCATTAGAAAAACGTAATACAATATTGGCAGGTAATGATGTGCCCTTTAAGGCAGATGGTACTGTATCTGATGCTACACTGGATACACGTGTATATACGCCAGGGGATAAAGAAATTAAAATTCAAGGTAAGGCGAATACCGTGTATGGAATTGCTCCTCAAGCAGGTGCTAAAGCTCCTGATGGTAAAAGTGACTATGCAGCACCAACATTATATAGCTCTGATAATTTGATTACCTATAAGGATCCAACTGACTCTATCTTGCGTATCGGTTTGCTGAAAGCGCCGACATTTACCGGGATAAATTTTGATAATCCTCTTATGAATATTTCATTAGGAAGTAATGATAAAGGACATTTAACATTGACTACCAGTGGTAAAGGTGATGGTGCAACATCTACAACAAGCCCCGTATTGACAGCGGCTTCTTTAAAAGATGTATTAAAGGCCGAATCAGGTATTAAAATCACTGAAAAGGATGGGGGAGAATACGGTAAAACATATACACTTAGCTTGAATAAGACTGAGTTGAAAGGTGACCCTGACTTTAAAGGAGACAAGGGAGATAAAGGAGATGATGGTAAGTCCGCCTACGATGTATGGAAGGACATGCGAGGAAATGGTGAAAAAACAAAAGAAGACTATTTGAAAGCCATAAAAGGTGAACCAGGTATACAAGGTCCACAGGGTGAGCGAGGGTTACAAGGTGAAACCGGAGCAACAGGTACTAAAGGAGAAAAGGGTGAAACCGGAGTAGCAGGACCTAGAGGTGAAAAAGGCGAGACTGGCACGGCTGGTAAAGATGGATCTGATGGTAAATCTGCTTATGAATATTGGAAAGAAATCAAAGGTAATGAAAATAAAACAGAAGATGACTTCCGAAAAGCGTTAGAAGGTGGAACAAAAAGCAATACTCAAGAGTACGAAAAGTTAGAGCATCAAATTGGAGAACTTGGTAATGATCTACAAGAGTTGCGCAAGGAAAGTCGTAAAGGTGATGCTCTGGGTGCTGCTTTATCAGCATTAAAACCAATCCAATATGATCCTTTAGAGCCAACACAGTTTATGGCTGGTATTGGACATTATAAAAATGCGAATGCTTTTGCTATCGGTATCGCTCATTATACAAAAGAATCAACAATGTTCCATGCTGGTGTATCCATGGTACGTGGTGGCACTATGATTAATGGTGGCGCTACTTTCAAATTTGGTGATAGTCCAGAGAAAAAAGCGGTACCAGAGCGTTATCGTAATGGTCCTATTTCCTCTGTACTCGTATTACATGATGAAATGGTCGCTATGAAAGAAGCTTATGGCCGTGAGATTACAGTGTTGGCACAAGAAAACAATCATCTACGACAAGATATCGCAGTATTGCAACAAGAAATGCAAGCGTTGCGAGCTATGGTTCATAAATAGGGGAAAAGTAATTAGTTTCATACTGTTCTATTCAGCATCAGTAGATTGATTAGAAAAGGGTCCTTAGGGCCCCTTTTTAATATCTTACTATATGCAAATACAACAGAGGCAAGTTGAGCGAATCAACTTGCCTCTGTTGCTGTATAGTTAAGTATGTATGATAATTGTTAGTGTTTATTTTTATTTGGAGGAGTCTATTCTAGTGGCTCTATTAGAATGCTGGAAGAATAGCACCTTTGTATTTGTCTTCGATGAATTTTTTGATTTCTGGACTTTGTAAAGCTTTTACCAATTTCACGATTTCATCACGTTTTTCATCGCCCTCACGAACAGACACAATGTTTACATATGGAGAATCTTTAGATTCTAAGAATAATGCATCTTTAGTTGGGTTAAGGTTTGCACCTAAAGCAAAATTAGTGTTGATAACAGAAATTGTAGAATCATCTAATGTACGAGGTAATTGAGCAGCCTCTAATTCAACAAATTTTAAGTGTTTAGGGTTGTCTTTGATATCTTGTACAGTAGCAGAGATGCTGTTAGGGTCATTTAATGTGATTAAACCTGCTTTAGAAAGCAATAATAATGCACGACCACCATTTGTAGCATCAGATGGGATAGCTACTTGAGCTCCATCTTCGATGTCTTTCAAATCTTTTACTTTTTTGGAGTATACGCCCATTGGTTCGATATGAACAGCACCTGCAGTTGCAATGTGAGTTCCTTTTTCCTTGTTGAAGTTTTCTTGGTAAGGAATATGAGCGAAGAAGTTCGCATCAAGTTCTTTGTCATTCAAGGAAACGTTAGGTTGTACATAATCGCTGAACTCAACGATTTCTAATTTGATGCCCTCTTTAGCAAGGATTGGTTTTACTTGCTCTAAGATTTCAGCATGAGGTACTGGGGAGGCCCCGATTTTTAATGTTTTACCTGCATCGGAACCAGTGGAGCTAGTGCCAGTGGTACCACAGCCACCGATTAATAAGGCAGCGCCTAATACAGCTGTTGCTGCTAAACTAAATAATTTCTTCATGTGTTATCTCCTTTTCTTTTGTGTACTTACATAGTGAATTTCTACTTGCTTAGTATACCAATAGTTTGGTTATAAGTAAAATATGTTATATATCTAAGTTGTTATAACAATAGACTATAATATGAATTGCTGATATTATGAAAGTAATTGTATATATCTGAAACCAAGATGGACTATTATAGCAGAATACGTAGACTTAAAGTATATAAGAATATGAAAATATAAAAACCCCTCTTCAGAATATGTTAATTCAAGATGAGGGGGATTCGTTATTTTTATATATGGCTACATATAGGTATGTCATAAAAACACATATTTAGTATTATATGACTACATTCAGTAGTAAACCGAGTGCTGTCACACATATTTATGAAATTGTATTCACTAGCAACCCTATAGCCCATAAGAAATGATACAATGTACAAGATATAGAGGTAAATTTCATAGCCTCGTTTAAGCGTACTGGATTCTCATAGGTGTTGAAGATATGGATGACTTTCATAGCAGGTAGTAGGAAAAGTAAAGCTATTAGGGAAGGCCACGGAATAAGTCCTAAGATAGTCCACAGTAGTATCCATAGGGAACTGATGAGGAAGAGTCCTTGTAAAAGCTTAAGGCCTCTTTCACGACCTAGGAGAATGACTAAGGTGCGTCGACCGTGGTTCGCATCGTTGGTAAAGTCCCGCAAATTGTTGGTCATCATAATAGCACCGATTAAGATAGTGGATGGCACCGCAGGAATGAGGTAGGTCCAGTGCAAGGTATGAGTCCATGCGTAGAGGGTTATACCTACGATAGCAAAGCCCATGGCAAGACCAGAAGCGACTTCACCAAAAGGGGTACGAGAAATTGGTTTAGGCCCCCCAGAGTATAAGATGCTAGTTAGTATGCAAAGTATACCCACAGGAATATACCACCAAGTTATAGCATTAGCGAGAGCGATGCCTAAGATGAGGGGAAGTATAGTCGTAACATATCCCCAACGTTTAATCACAGTAGGGGCGATACCATCACGAACGATGGAACCACTGTTGCCCGCAACTTGTGTGAGATCAAGGCCAGATTTGAAATCAAAGTATTCATTCCAAATGTTGGCAGCGATTTGCGCGCTTAGTACAGATATTAGAATGCCTAGGGTATAGACTAAGGATAGCCAAATAGGTTGTATGGTTTCAAATTGCGTAGCCCCTATGGCAGCTCCTAAGACAACGGGACTGAAAGCAGCCGTTAAGGTGCGGGGCCGAATTAATGCAAAAAATTGTGACAGATTCATAGTCATCCTTTCATCATTAGAAGTTATATAATATATGGTATCATTCTAACCTAAATAGGAGATTATGACAAATTATAGGATGAAAAACAATTATACATGAAATGTAATAGTAGAGTATAATAGAAGGAAGTAGAGGATAGGCATAGTATTCAAATGTCATAGAAAAGTGCTTAGTATGCTATAGGCTAGACCTATAAGAATAGGAGTTATTCATGATTACACATGCTCTATTAACAGATATGTATCAATTTACCATGATGCAAGGTTTATTTACACAAAACAAACATCGTACCCGTTGCGTGTTCGATCGTTTTTATCGGACAAATCCGTTCAAAGGTGCTTATACGGTGGTAGCCGGATTGGAACAGGTCATCGAGTATGTGAAAGGCTTGCAATTCGCAGAGGAAGATATTACTTATTTACGAGAAACTGGTGTGTTCACAGAAGCGTTTTTGGATTATTTAAAAACATTCCGCTTCACAGGTACGATCTATGCAGCTCCAGAAGGATCTGTCGTATTCCCGGGAGAAGTATTACTTCGAGTAGAGACGGCTAAAGATGAGGCTATTTTAATGGAAACAGCGCTTTCCATGTTTTTGAATCATGAGTCCCTAATTGCTACTAAAGCACGACGGATTCGTTCTATCATTGGCAAGGATGGGGTGGCAGAATTTGGCATGCGAAGAGCCCAAGGTGTGAGCGCTGCTGTACAAGGGGCGCGGGCGGCTTTCATAGGAGGCTTTGATAGCACTAGCGATGTGTACAGTGCTGCTTTGTATGGTATGCGTCCTGTCGGGACTATGGCACATAGTTGGGTGATGAGTTTCCCTAGTGAAATCGATGCGTTCCGTGCCTATGCAGACCAATACAAAGATAATTTAGTGTTCTTAGTGGACACCTATAATACATTACATAAGGGAGTACCAGCGGCGATTCAAGTATTCCAAGAGATTCGTGAACGCCGAGGGGGCACGATGCCATCCGTGTATGGCATTCGATTAGATAGTGGCGATTTGGCGTACTTATCCATCGAGGCACGCAAGATGCTAGATGCGGCAGGGTTTACAGAGGCATTAATTTTTGCCACCAATGATCTAGATGAATATAAAATTGCTGACTTGAAACAGCAAGGGGCAGCGATTACTGCTTGGGGGGTAGGTACAAAACTAATCACTGCTGACGAAACACCAGCCCTAGGTGGAGTATATAAATTGGCGGGTCAATGGGACGGGGATACCTTTATGCCAGCTATGAAGTTCTCCGATAATATTGAAAAGGTGACAAACCCTGGCAAGAAAAAGGTATTGCGCCTCATCAACGTACGAAATAACAAGCTCATAGGTGATTTGATTTGCTTAGACCATGAAACGGTGGACACAACACAGGATTATGTGTTTAAAAATCCGCTTCACCCATGGAAACAAACAGTGCTGAAAGCAAATACGTTCAGAGTACAAGAACTATTAGTACCTATCTTCGTAGATGGAGAATTAGTGTATGATGCACCTTCTTTGGCTCAAGTGAAAGCCTACGGAGAAGAGCAAATTCAATTGCTGTGGCCAGAATTTTTGCGACTTCGCAGAGCCCCAGAGGTGAAAGTTAACATCAGCGAAGAATTGCATCAATTGAAATCTAAATTATTATTGGAAAAAGTAGGGGACCCTAGTTAGGAAGGAGTTACTATGAATTGGAAATATGTGATGGCCAGTGTGGCATTAGTAGGGACGATGTGTTCAGGATATGCAGCATCGATTACATTGGATGGGCAAGGTAGTGTAGAGTTACCTAGCTATGTTTCGGTAGTTAACCATGATGATCTCATTGACGGTAGTTTAAAGCAAGAAGATGCGATTCGTAAGGTAGGTTCTAATCATTGGCATATAGATGAAACAGAGGCTAAGGTGCTAGATAAAATTGTCAAAGATGTGGTGAAACGGGGGCAGCGGTATCAGTTACAAGGACGTGATGAACGAGGGTTACATACGGCAGAGTTGGTACACCTTCATATGACAGGTGCGGAAGCAGCTGAATTGTGGAAGATAAAATATAAAGGAACAACGATAGCGCCACAATCTGTAGGAGAAACGTTATATAACAAAATGGTGAAAGAAGTACAAAATATTGGACTCTACAATGTGGATCTTATGGGTGGAAAACGTATAGAAAAGAATGGGGCAGCATTAGTTCCATTCATTACAAGTACTAATCCAGAGTTCAGTAGTACTGAGATTATGAAAGCCGTATTACCCCTTGTGAACGTAAGATTTCTTGATGGAGAGATTATGAAATCTGTACACCTACAAGGCGATACAGGATTGTATACCCATGGTAGAGTGCAATTCGATGTAGATGGATTTGTAGTACCTGCGTATATTAGTTTTATAGGAAGGTATGGTCAAGATGGGGTATCTATCACATGGATTACAACGGCTGATACATCGAGAGCCTATTGGAATCCTGTTATCAAGAGTTTGTTAGGTATGAAGGGAGAATAAATCGATGAAACATTGGATGCGAATGGGAGTGGCTGCCTTAGTGGCCAGTCTTATGATGGGCTATGGACAAGTGTCTGCACAGGTACAGGATGATACTTATAGTGCAATAGCTAGTACTAAGCCAATGGCAAAGGGGAAAGTAGGAGTTCCTTCGGGCACTATCTTAGATACCGAGAAAAAACGTCCAACTGGTGACGAAATCATGGCAGAGTTCGATGCACTACTAGAGCAGAATCCATTGATCGATTTGCGGCAGACAATAGGGCCAGAGATTACTGTTAAACAATTGTCTTCTTCAAAGTTAGCTCAGGTAGGAAAAGGATATATGTATGCTAACCTAGGTACAGTGGGTACTACCGTTGGTAAAGTGAAGGACTATGCACGAATGCAGAACATGAAAGAAGGACTTAAGCTAGGTCGTTATATGGATGTCTATGAATTGCAAGGTGCGGATCAGTATGGTGTAAATACAGCTTGGGTTCTTGTATTTCCACTGCCTAAAGAGTTGCTGATGAGTTCATTAGAATCATATGGAAAAGAGGGATTTTCACCTGCGAAAATGGAGGCGTTTACAAATGACACGAATGCCTTTTTAAAGGAATATCATGTTAATATTCTAGAAGATAGAGATATTGATTATTCTCAGAATAAGATTCCAGCAAAAATACGATTACGGAATTTAGAGCCATTACATACGTTACCAAATAGTAAATATGGTACGATGACAACTGCGGGAACTATGACCTATGATATAAAAGGGGTTCAATACCCTGCCTTTTTGCGGATAGCATTAGTGGGAACGCCAGAGTATTTAACAACGATTGTAATGGGAACTAGTGAAGTGGAAGGAACATTCTTTAAGCCGTACTTCCTAGAGATGTTACAGCATATTAAGTAAGCCTACTTGTCCACAAAATCGATATGTTCGATAGTCAACAAGGTTCGTTTAATGGGTAGCCCTCCTGTATAACCAGTGAGGGCTTTTCCTTTGCCTAGGACACGGTGGCAGGGAATAATAAGAGAAATAGGATTAGCGCCAACAGCGGATCCGATGGCTTGGGATCCTTTGGGTGTGGGTGAGTTAAATACACGTTGGCTTAGCTCGCCGTAGGTAAGGGATGTGCCGTAGGGAATATGTTGCAATTGAGCCCAGACTTTTTGTTGGAAATCGGTTCCTTGTGGTGCTAGGGGGATTGTCATGGTTGGGACTTGTCCAGCGAAGTATTGATCTAGCCATTGGATAGTTTGTTGTAAAATGGGGGAAGAAATAGTTTGGTCTATGACCACTGGGTCTTGAAAATTTACAGATTGAGTTGGAAATGTGAGTCCTACTAAGGCGGATGCGGTGGCATATAGTGTAAGAGTGCCCAAAGGGCTTTCATAAGTAGTATAAATAATAGACATATAGGTACTCCTTATAGAGGTATGCAAATAAAGTACAATAGAAGTATGAAAAATAGCTACACTTCGATACCATTACATGCTATACTAGTGATATGTTATAAATGTCTTATGGTAATGAAAGGGGACAACTATGAAACAAGTGTATACAGAGCAAGCACCAGCAGCATTAGGACCATACTCTCAAGCTTACAAAGCAAATGGTTTTGTGTTCATTTCTGGTCAAGGTGGTATTGATCCAGCACAAGGCGCTCTAGTAGAAGGTGGTGTGGAAGCACAAACATTGCAAGCGATGAAAAACATCGAAGCTATCTTAAAAGAAGCAGGCACTGATTTTTCTAAAGTTGTAAAAACAACATGCTTTTTAGCAGATATGGGTGACTTTGCCAAATTTAATGCTATTTATGCTGAGTATTTTACCTCTAAACCAGCTCGTAGTTGTGTGGCAGTCAAAACATTACCAGCTAACTTCTTAGTAGAAGTAGAAGTGATTGCCCTAGCAGAATAGTATATCGTATTATACCATAAGCGGGCTAATACATACTAAAAAGCTGTTACATTATCCTTGTAATGTGGCAGCTTTTTGCTTATGGTCAAATGGTGATGAAAGTAGTGATAGAATAGGTGGAATTATGTTAAACAAACCCAAATATTTAAGTACGGTGAAAGCCATTATACATATTATTCTTGGCTCTACTGTGTTTGCAGTAGGGGTGCAGGGATTCATTGTACCTCACAAATTATTGAGTGGAGGTATTAGCGGTCTTAGCTTGATTATTTATTATGTGACACAAGGTATAGTAAGTTTAGGTTCTATTAACTTTCTTTTAAATATACCAGTACTGTACGCGGCATGGAGATGGTTAGGACGTTGGCACCTAGGAATTACCATATTAGGGACCATCATTATGTCGACCTTGATTAATCTATTGGCTCCGTTGGCGACGTTGGAATTAACCCATAATCCAATCATTGGTGGTATATTAGGGGGCTTATTTTCTGGATTAGGTCTTGGTATCGTCTATCGTGGTGGCGGTAATACGGGTGGTATGGATCCCATTGCTATGATTATTCGCAATCGCTTTGGATTACAAATTGGTAGTATCTTGTTCGGTATCAACATGATGATTCTCATTGTCGGAGCTATTGTTATCAATATTGAAGCAGCAGCTACTACTTTGATTAGTACCTATTTAGCGGCGATGGTAACCAATAAGGTAATTACTGGATTTAACCAACGGAAAGCGATGTTTATCATCTCCTATAAACCAGTGACAATTTGTAATTTAATCATTGATAAAATCGGTCGTGGTGCTACGATTTTGAACGGAGAAGGCGCCTATACACATCAGCCTAAACAGGTTATTATGGTAGTAGTAAGTTTGTTGCAAGTGGCTCGACTGAAAGCAGCCGTAGAAGCAGAGGATCCAACAGCATTTATGGTCATTACCGATGCGGCAGAAGTTATCGGCACAGGATTCTCTGCACGATCTACGAAGGGTGCTGTAGAACGGGTATTGCAAACCTGCGACCCTGTAAAGGCGGCAGAAGCGGAACAAATGATTCATGAAGTGCAAATAGCAAGAAATGAAATCCCTTCTGAAGAGCATAAGGAGGAACAATAATATGGTACATCCATTGGCAGGACAACCTGTAAAAAAAGAAGATTTGATTCATGTAGATACAGTAGTGAAAGATTTTTTTCGAATCATTCCGAGGTATGATGCACCAGAAGAGCGAGTAAGTTTTGGTACGTCTGGACATCGTGGGATTGCCTCTAAAGGGACTTTCAATGAACTCCATGTGGCAGCCATTGTACAAGCGATTTGTGATGTGCGTCAAGAATTTGGGGCCACAGGACCTTGCTATATTGGACAAGATACACATGCCTTATCGCAACCAGCCTTGCAAGTAGCTATTGAAGTTTTATTAGGAAATCGTGTGAAAACACGCGTGGACGCACATCGTGAATTTGTACCTACTCCAAGTGTATCTCGTGCTATTTTGCGACACAATGCAAATACACCGAAAGATAATGTAGCAGATGGTATTATTATTACACCGTCCCATAATCCGCCAGAACATGGTGGCATAAAATATAACCCACCTCATGGGGGTCCAGCAGATACAGTAGTAACTAAACGGATTGAAGCTTTGGCTAATGAATATTTACAAAAAGGGTTGGATAGCATTCAACGATTTTCCTTTCATCATCTAGTGGGCGTTCATGAAAGTGCTCATTGTGGTTGCTGTCATCATGAAGAAGAGAAAGCAGTAGCACCTGCTGCGATTTCTGTAGAGGAAGCGGGACAATATCTAGAACCATATGATTTTAAAATGGCCTATGTAAAAGAATTGCCGCAGATTATCAATATGAAAGCAATCCAAGAAGCCAATCCAAAGGTGTTAATTAATGCGTTAGGTGGCAGTGGAGGAGCCTATTGGCATGCCATTGCTGAGGAGTATAATCTAAATTTTACCATTATTAATAGTGACTATGATCCAACATTTAGTTTTATGTCCTATGACCATGATGGAGCGATTCGTATGGATTGCTCTTCCCCATATGCTATGGCAGAAGTGGCTAAGAATCTGGGAGATCACGTACTAGCCATCGGTAATGATCCGGACTATGATCGCCATGGTATCGTTACAGAAGAAGGTTTGTTAGCGCCAAATCAATATTTAGTAGTAGCTGCTAAGTATTTGAATGAAACTCGTCCTTGGGAAGGGAAAGGTGTTGGTAAAACAGCAGTTGTTACTGGATTGATGGATGCCTATTGTAAAGATTCCAATCATGCCGTATATGAAGTGCCAGTGGGTTTTAAATATTTTGCCCCATTATTATTTGATGGACGCATTGGCCTAGGGGCAGAGGAGAGTGCAGGAGCGTCCTTCTTGCAACAGGATGGAACCGTATGGACTACAGATAAAGATGGCATCATTCTAGGACTGTTAGCTGTGGAAATGGTAGCCACTACAGGGAAAACTCCAGCACAACACTATGCAGATGTGACAGAACAATGGGGAACACCGGTGTTCCAACGTGTGGATATGCCTTGCACAGCGGAAATAAAAAGTGCTTTAAAAAGTATGAAACCTAGTGATGTGACTATGACAGAATTAGGAGGCAGTCCGATTTTAGACATACGCACTACGTCTTTATTCGAAGAGCAACCTATTGATGGTGTTAAAATTGTGACGGACACAGGTTGGTTTGTAGCACGACCATCAGGGACGGAAAACTTATATAAAATGTATGCAGAGTCCTATTTAGGTGAAGAGGGACTGGCACGTCTGATGGAAGATGGTAAACGTATTATTGAAGGATTAGTCATAACATCTATATGAGGGATGGCTGCTTACCAAGTGGATGAAGAACAAGGGATTCCATGAGTTTACTGTGTCTATTCTTGTATGTGCTGTGTTTAACTGATATAATTAATAAATATGGTCTATATAAAGAACTTCGTATTGTAATGATAGACTAGTAGACAATCACTTGTAATAATCATGAAATACCACGTATGGAGGTGGTGAAATGACAGTATATTTATGGGCCTTTGTCATTGCTCTTGTAGTAACGTATATTTGCACGCCTTTGGTGAAACAATTTGCTGTTAAGGTAGGTGCTATTGATAAACCAGATGCACGTAAGGTGCATCAAGTGTCAATTCCACGATTAGGTGGATTGGCCATCTATATTGGCTATATGGTATCTTTGCTGTATAGTGTGAAAGATATATCTTCTGTGAAAGGATTGATTGTAGGTTCCATCATCCTAGTAGCAGTAGGTATTTGGGACGACATTAAGCAAATTGGACCGAAAACAAAATTGATGGGACAAATTTTGGCGGCTCTTATGTTGCCACTCTTTGGGAATGCGGTGCATTTTATTAGCATTGGTGACCATCTATTGTATTTAGAATATTTTGCTATACCGTTAACGGTATTTTGGATTGTAGGATTTACAAATATTGTGAATCTCATTGATGGATTAGATGGATTGGCAGCAGGGATTTCTCTCATTGCGTGTATTACGATTTGTATCGTGACTTTGCAAATGGGTCAAATTGAATTGGCATGCATTACCTTGGCATTAGCTGGGGCAGCTTGTGGGTTCTTGCGCTATAATTTTAATCCTGCCAAAATATTTATGGGTGATACAGGCAGTATGCTATTAGGCTATACCATGGCGGCTATTTCCGTTATGGGCAGTGTGAAAACAGCAGCGACTGTGGCATTGGTGGTGCCTGTTATCGTATTGGGTTTGCCAATTCTAGATACTTTATTTGCCATTGTACGTCGACGTATTAATGGACGTCCTGTGTTCCAACCAGATAAAGGACATTTGCATCATCGTCTATTGGCAATGGGGCTCACACAAAAACAAGCGGTGTTGTTGATGTATGCCATCACGGCACTCTTAGGTTGCGTGTCTATCGTAGCAGCGAAAGCTAATTTTGTTATCGGAGTCTTGCTAGTGCTTGTTATACTTTGTGCATGTGTGTGGACAGCAACAAAAATTGGGATTATATCCAAAGACAACGACGTTCGTAAATAGCTATGCAAAACGCCAGGAGCGCCTCAGAAGATTTTCTGAGGGGCATATGGCGTTTTTCGTTAACTTTAGAAATTAAGACCGCGGCATATTCCTTCACAAACGGTATTTCATAATGTTTGTTCAGGAACATACCGCGGTCTTTTTGTATTTGCTTAATGCTAGCAATACAATGCCATATGCCTTAGTCAATCTGCTTTTTGGCTCATGGCGTATTGCTTGGGTATACTTCTTTAGAGTTTGTACTAGTATGGAAGGCTTGTACATGATACAATAGAGGTAATTGAAAAAAGCTTAATAAAGTGATTTAGGAAAGTTTGTGTATGACAGCTTTCACGGTAAAGGAAGTAAACGAAATATGTGGGAGGTACTATGTTAAAAGTCATGACCATATTTGGGACACGTCCTGAGGCAATTAAGATGGCGCCGGTTGTTAAGGCTTTGGAAGCAGCGCCTGATATGGAGTCCATTGTAACGGTAACGGCACAGCATAGAGAGATGTTAGATCAGGTGTTGCATTTGTTTTCTATCACTCCAGATTATGATTTAAATATTATGAGCCAAGGGCAAACCTTGTATGATGTCACCTGCCGTGCGTTGATGGGATTACAAGAGGTATTGAAAGAAGCGAAGCCCGATGTGGTGCTTGTTCATGGAGATACGACAACTACGTTTGTGGGGGCTCTAGCGGCATTTTATGAAGGGATTCCTGTTGGGCATGTGGAGGCAGGTCTTCGGACGGGTAATATTTACTCTCCATTCCCAGAGGAGATGAATCGCAAGTTGACGGGGGCCATTGGGACCTACCATTTTGCACCGACTACTACATCGGAAGCGAACTTATTGAAAGAAAATATAAATCCAGATCACTTGTATGTAACGGGAAATACAGTTATTGATGCGCTGCAAACGACAGTGAAGGAAGACTACACATTTACTGAAGAGTTGCTGAACAAGATTGATTACGTGAACCAAAAGGTTATTTTAGTGACCACTCATCGTCGTGAAAACTTAGGCGATCCAATGCGTAATGTGTATGAGGCAATTCGTGATATTATTGGAGAACATGAAGAGGTAGAAGTTATCTTCCCTATGCACCGAAATCCAAAGGTACGCAGTATTGTACAAGAGGTACTAGGTGATATGCCACGTGTACATTTGATTGAGCCATTGGAATATGAACCATTTGCAAACTTAATGGATCGGACTTACCTCATTATGACAGACTCTGGTGGTATTCAAGAGGAAGCGCCATCTTTGGGTAAACCTGTACTAGTTCTTCGTGATACCACAGAGCGCCCTGAAGCTGTCCAAGCAGGTACGGTAAAATTAGTGGGCACTGATAAAGCAACTGTGTACTCCACAGCTAAAGAGTTAATTACGAATGCAGAAATGTATACTGCTATGTCAAATGCAGTGAATCCTTATGGAGATGGGTTAGCCTCTGAGCGAATTGTTCAGGCGTTGCGTCATGAATTTTTTGAGCATCAAGAAAAACCATCGTCCTTTGGAAAATAATAGTCGATGTATGCATTCTAGTTATAATTAAGTTGATAGCTACTTTCATTGACTGTGTAATTGAGGAATGTACACGGTTTTGAATCAAATCGTATGGAAAGTTTTGATAGATATAAAATTTATATATTGTTAAAACTGTTCTCATTGGTGGTATAATCTACGATGTTAGAGGTATAGGAGGTATGTCTATGGGGAAAGAAAAATCAGATCTATGGATGGCTATCTCCAAAGCATCAACTACGGGATTTACCATACTTTGTTCTATCGGTATCTGTATGGGTCTTGGTTATGCCATTGATCACTATGTGGGCACCAACCCATGGGGGTTGCTCATAGGTGGTATCTTCGGAGGGTTTCTAGGCCTATACGGTGTCATACGTCAGTGCATGTAAGGAGACTGTATGAAAGAATATATAACCTATATCAAAAGTCATTGCCGATGGATACTGTCAGTGGCTATACTAGGTGTAGTCGTGTTATGGATACTGGACTGGACTCAGCACATCACGGGTTGGCTATGGGGCATGATGACATATGTTGTATATTTCTTGTATTTAGCCTTTCAAACCTACAAGATGAAAGACGCCACCTTAGACGATGTAAAACGTCGAGTTTGGATTGGTGTTATGAGTCGGTTTAGCTTAATCGTATTGTTAGTAGGCATAAGCACGCAGATCCCTTCTATTTCCATGAAAGGTGTACTAGGCGGAATCTGTGTATTTGTTCCTATGCAATATGTTGAGTATAGTATGTATGTACGTCAACGTAATAGGGAATCATCTATGTGAAAGGGGGTGGGAATATGGAGTTACATGCAGGGCATCATCATGTTGTTCAATGGATGGGTATCTCTTTTAATATGGATACGCTATACATGACGTGGCTAGTGATGGCAATCATTATTGTGGTCACACTATTAGCTACACGGTCACGAGCCATGGTACCACAAGGGATTCAAAATGTGATGGAAAGCGTGTTAGAAGGATTGACTGGTCAGTTTAAAACGAACCTAGGCAATCAGTGGAAGTTTTTAAGCTCCATCCTATTTACGTATTTTCTATTTATTTTGGTGAGTAATGAATTGGGCTTGATTCCAAGTCCGCATATCTTGGCATCGCCAACAAATGACATTAACACCACCTTGGGACTAGCCATTTCAAGCTCAATTCTGGTATGGATTGTGGGCTTGAAAGTCAAAGGAATTGGCTATTTTAAGCATTTTGTACAGCCATTTAAATTATTTATTATCATCAATTTAATGGAAGAGATAGCAAAACCTGTCACATTGGCATTCCGTTTGTTTGGTAACATACTAGCGGGGGAAATTCTTTTAGAATTATTATATGCCTTGGTACCCTATGTACTTCCTATCGTATGGTTAGCCTTTAGTCTAGCAATCGGTATTATTCAAGCGTTTATTTTTGCCATGCTCGTTACCTCATATTTGGGGATGACAATTGGAGATGGACATTAATAGTTTAGGAGGAAATCATAATGGAATTATTATTAGCAAAAGCGTATGTATTGGTTGGTTCTGCCATTGGCGCTGGTTTAGCAATTGGTTTAGCTGCGATTGGCGCAGGTATTGGTGACGGTCTTGTATCTGGTAAAGCTTTAGAAGGTATGACTCGTCAACCAGAACAATCTGGTAAATTATTCACAAATATGTTAATTTCTGTAGGCTTAATCGAAGCGGTGCCTATTATCGCAGCAGTTATCGCGATTGTATTAGTGTTCGCAAACCCATTGGTAGACTTACTTAAATAATAGACATTAGCTAAGAGGAGGTATGACCGTTGGTAGATTTAAACGGCACACTCGTACTTCAGATTTTGAACTTTATTGTGCTAGTGTTGATTTTAGCAAAGTATGCGTACAAACCGTTATTGCAAACTATGGAAGAACGGAAACGTCGCATTAAGAATGATCTTACCAGTGCAGAACAAGCTAGAGAAGAAGCGGATGCGTTGAAAGCTGAATATACAGCGCAATTGCAAGAAGCTCGTAAAGAAGCACAAGGGATTATCGAGACAGCAAAACAACAAGCAGAAGCAGAATCACAAGCACAAATCAAAGAGTTACGAGCTC
>CAUQZV010000038.1:0-16405 GCA_963522415.1 uncultured Veillonella sp.
TAGCTGGTAAAGAAGCAAAATTTGAATGTCATATCCATGATATTAAACGTAAAGAATTACCAGAAATCACTGATGAATTTGTACGTTCCGTATCTGTAGGTCAAGGTAAAACTGAACCAGCTTACAATACAGCAGAAGAGTTTGTAGCGGATCTTCGCAAGCGTATGGAAGATGATGCAGCACGTCGCGCTATCGATACATACAATGCAGGTTTAGTGGAATTAGCTGTTAAAAATGCAACAGTAGATATTCCTGAAATTATGATTGAAGACCGTGCTGAACAAATGGTTCAAGAGTTAGCAATGAATCTTGAAGGCCGTGGTTTGAAATTAGAAGACTACTTAAAATTCTCCAACAAAACTATTGAAGAATTACGTGAAGAAAATAAAGCAGCAGCTGCTGAAAATGTTCGTGCTGACTTAGTATTAGATGAAATCGCAAAAGCAGAAAACGTTCAAGTAACTCCAGAAGACATGAACTATGAAATCTTTGCTATGTCCCAACAATTCGGCGCTGATCCTAAAGAAGTATACGATATCATTGTAAAAGAAGGTCGTGTATCTATGTTAGCAAGTTCCGTAGCACGTAAAAAAGCAGCTCGTTTCATCGTAGAGAATGCTAAAGGTGCTGAAAAAGCTGAATAATTGCTAATACAGGTACATGTATAAGAGGTGTTAGATGTCTATGTATGTGCCAATCGTAGTGGAGCAAACTGGTCGTGGTGAGCGATCCTACGATATTTATTCTCGTCTATTAAAAGATCGAATTATCCTATTGAGTGGCCCTATTGATGATACGGTGGCTAATAGTATCGTAGCACAATTGCTGTTCTTAGAATCTGAGGATCCAGATAAAGATATTCACTTGTACATTAATAGCCCAGGCGGTGTGGTAACAGCAGGTATGGCGATTTATGATACCATGCAATATATTAAGCCTGATGTATCTACTATTTGCGTAGGCTCAGCGGCTAGTATGGGATCTTTGTTGCTTACAGCGGGAGCTCCAGGTAAACGCTATGCGTTGCCACATTCTCGTATTATGATTCACCAACCGTTGGGTGGTGTTCAAGGTCAAGCGTCTGAAATTGAAATTCACGCTCGTGAAATATTACGATTGCGAGAAGAATTAAATGGCGTGTTGGCACATCATACGGGTCAACCAATTGAAGTGATTGCACAAGATACAGATCGTGACAATTTCATGTCAGCAGAAGCGGCAAAAGAATATGGATTGATTGATGAGGTGTTGACTCGTCCATCCCTAGCAGGAAAATAAGGAGGCTCGGGTTTGAATAAAGACGATAAAGAAAGACGTTGTAATTTTTGCGGTAGAGCAGAAACAGAAGTAGAACGATTAATAGCTGGTCCCAATGTATTTATTTGTAATGAATGTATCGATGTGTGCCAACATATTATCGATGAAGACAAAGTGGAAGAACTACCAGAAGCATTTGATTTAAACGATATCCCGACTCCAAAAGAAATTAAAGCGCATCTTGATCAATATGTGATTGGTCAGGATGATGCTAAAATTTCTTTATCCGTAGCCGTATACAATCATTACAAACGTCTGCAACATGATAATGTTATCGATGATGTAGAATTACAAAAATCCAATGTTTT
The DNA here is from genome assembly GCA_963522415.1 of uncultured Veillonella sp. GTDB lineage: Bacteria > Bacillota > Negativicutes > Veillonellales > Veillonellaceae > F0422. Next base: position 1,626 of record CAUQZV010000038.1, read on the forward strand.
ATTCATTGGACCTACAGGTAGTGGTAAAACATTACTGGCTCAAACATTAGCAAAAATGCTACAAGTACCATTTGCTATGGCAGATGCTACTAGTTTGACAGAGGCAGGCTATGTTGGGGAAGACGTAGAAAATATTCTTCTTAAACTTATCCAAGCTGCTGACCATGATATTGAGTTAGCTGAACGTGGTATCATCTATATTGATGAAATCGATAAGATTGCTCGAAAATCAGAAAATCCGTCCATTACTCGCGATGTATCTGGGGAAGGTGTTCAACAGGCATTACTGAAAATCCTAGAAGGAACAGTAGCATCTGTACCACCACAAGGAGGACGGAAACATCCAAATCAAGAGATGTTACATCTAGATACAACAAATATCTTGTTTATTTGCGGTGGCGCTTTCGATGGCATGGAAAAAGTGATCACGAAACGGACTGCGAAAAAAACATTAGGTTTTGGTGCAGATATTCAAAAGAAAGAGGAAAAAGATGTAGCCTCTATCTTGAAAGAAGTTGTGCCAGAAGACTTACAAAAATTCGGGTTAATTCCTGAGTTTATCGGACGATTGCCAGTGATGGTTACGCTCAGCCCACTTGATGAAGAGGCATTAATTAAAATTTTGACAGAGCCTAAAAATGCATTGACTAAGCAATATGAAAAAATGCTGTCTTTAGATGATGTAAAATTAGTCTTTGAATCAGATGCACTCCGTGAGATTGCGAAGGAAGCCTTAGAACGCAATACGGGAGCACGCGGATTACGGGCCATTATCGAAAAAGTTATGAAACGTGTGATGTATGAAGTACCATCTATGAAAGATGTAAAAGAATGCATTGTAACAGATAAAGCGGTTCGTGGCGAAGAAGAGCCAATACTCAATAAATGAGTCCACGCTGAAGTAATCAGATAGTAAAGGCAAAGAAACTCATTTCAAAGGCGGAATGAGTTTCTTTTTATCATATAGTACTGGGAGGTTCAATGGAAACTAAACCTATGACATTACCGATGGTTCCCCTACGTGGAATGGTCGTATTTCCCAAAGTAGTAACACAATTAGATATTGGTCGTACTACATCTGTACAAGCTGTAAAAGCAGCTATGGATAAAGATCAATATTTGGTGGTATCTACTCAGAAAGATGAAAGTATCGAAACTCCTACCTTGGAAGAATTAGGCAAGGTTGGGACGATTGTTAAAATAAATCAAATGCTTCGCTTGCCGGGTGGAGTGGTTCGTATTTTAGTAGAAGGTGTAAGTCGTGCTAACATTGATGCGATTCTATCTACAGAACCTTTCTATGAAGCAACAGTGACCCCTTTGGAGTCGATTCATGAAGACCCAATGGAAGAAGAAGCATACCGTCGCATTTTGCAATCTAAATTTGCTCAATGGGTAGAAGTGATTAAACCTAATACAGACGAAGGGTTAGATCATGTATTGGGTAGTTCTGATGCTAGCGAATGGGCGGATCAAGTTGCATTCCTTGTGCCTATCCAAATGAAGGTGCGTCAAAGTATTCTAGAAGAATTATCTGTAAATCGCCGTTTGAATATGGTTGTAGGTGTATTAAATACAGAACTACAAATTACGGATATGGAAAACTCCATTAATAATCAGGTTCGTCAATCTATGGAAAAAGCACAAAAGGAATATTTCTTGCGTGAAAAAATCCGTGTTATTCATGACGAATTAGGGGATAAAATGGACCCTGATCAAGAGGCCGAAGAATTACGGGAGCAACTAGCAAAATTAGAATTACCAGAGGAAATTCATGCACGTATCGACAAAGAGATTACTCGCTATAGTCGTATGCCACAAATGATGCCAGAATCTAATATTTTGCGTAATTACATTGATTGGTTATTGCAATTACCTTGGAATACTTTGTCTGATGATCGTTTGGAATTAAAAGAAGCTAGCGAAGTGCTTGATGGTGACCATTATGGTTTAGAAAAAATCAAGAAACGCATTTTAGAATTCTTAGCAGTTCGTAAGTTATCTGGCAAACAAGGGGGTTCTATTTTATGCCTAGTAGGACCACCAGGGGTAGGTAAAACGTCCCTAGCTAGCTCTATTGCTAAAGCTATGAATCGTAAGTTTATCCGTGCGTCATTAGGTGGTGTACGTGATGAAGCTGAAATTCGTGGTCATCGCCGTACCTATGTCGGCGCCTTACCAGGGCGTATGATTCAAGGGCTAAAAAATGCAGGTACTCGTAATCCTGTGTTCTTGCTTGATGAAATTGATAAATTAGCATCCGATTATAAAGGGGATCCATCTTCCGCTTTATTAGAAGTATTAGATCCTGAGCAAAATAGTACATTCAGTGACCATTATATTGAAATTCCATTTGACTTCTCTGATGTATTCTGGATTACTACTGCCAATGTGGCAGGAAACATCCCTAGACCGTTATTGGATCGTATGGAAATTATCGAACTCAGCAGCTATACTGAGGAAGAAAAATTAGAAATTGCTAAGCGTTATTTAGTGCCAAAACAAATTGAAAAACATGGCTTACAAGAGCAAGGGGTTAAACTTTCAGATGCGGTGTTGAAACGTGTGATTTCTGAATATACTCGAGAAGCTGGTGTGCGTACCTTGGAAAAAACAATTGCTAAAATTTGTCGTAAATTGGCATTTGCTGTGGTTACGGAAGGTGAAAAAGCACCTAAAGTAACGGTGAAAAATTTAGAAGACTATCTAGGCACCCCTAAATTTGTGGAAGAATCTCGTGAAAAACAAGCGCAAGTCGGTCTTGTGTATGGCTTGGCTTGGACCTCTGTAGGAGGCGTGGTGTTACCATGTGAAGCAACAACTATGCAAGGTACAGGTAAATTAAATCTTACTGGTAGCTTAGGCAAAGTAATGCAAGAATCTGGTCAAGCGGCTATGTCGTACATTCGTCATCGTCAACAGGAATTGAAATTGCCAGAAAAATTCCATAAGGAACTGGATATTCACGTTCATTTACCTGAAGGGGCTACACCTAAGGATGGTCCGTCTGCAGGTATTACGATGACATTGGCTATCGTGTCTGCTCTGACAGGTAAAAAAGTGCGATCTGATATTGCCATGACTGGCGAAATTACTTTACGTGGTAGAGTATTGCCAATTGGTGGATTGAAAGAAAAATTACTGGCGGCTCTTCGCTACGGAGTGAAAGAAGTAATGATCCCAGAAGGTAATAAAAAGGATATTCAAGACTTACCAGATATCGTAAAAGAAGGATTGATTATCACTCCTGTGAAGACGATGGAAGAAGTATTAGAAAAGGCATTACTATGAAGAAGAAACCAGCAGTAAAACGCCATCCAAAACCAGTGTATACTAGAAAAGAGACGACAGGTCCACGCATCATAGCGGCAAAATATATAGCGTCTGCAGTGAAGGCAGATCAATACCCAGAAGGCGATACTATTGAAATCGCCTTTTTGGGACGATCTAACGTGGGAAAATCCTCTTTGATTAACTCTTTATGTAATCACAGAGGGCTAGCGCTGGTCAGCGGTACGCCAGGTAAAACGAAAACGATTAACTTCTTTAGTATAGAATCAAAGGAAGATTTACCAGATGATATGGAACGGCGCTTTGATTGGTTTTTAGTGGATTTACCAGGTTATGGATATGCTAAAACAGGTGGCTCTAATACCAATATTTGGTCTTCTTTCATTGCCAACTATATTTTACAAAGTGAACGGATGATGCTATTGTGTTTACTTATTGATGGTCGTCATCCTGAGTTACCCATTGATCAGGAAGCCTTTGATTGGTTACAATCGCATGGGGTACCTTTGCAAATCGTGGTAACAAAAGCGGATAAATTAAAGATGAACGAGCGACAAAAGCAGTTAAAAACTATTGAAGAGCGTTACCCAACTGGTCATCCGCCAATTTTGTATAGTTCTTTAAAGCATACAGGTCGTGATCGTTTATTAGCACGTATTAATGCAGTCTTATTGGGGGAAGAGGAATGAGTATTCTTACAGATGCACAAATGAAACTGCGCGTATCTAAAGACTTAGAGCGGGTAGAAACATATTTGCAACAATCTCTACAAACGGGTGCAGAAGATTTCAATGCACTCATTCGGCCTCTTTCACTAGGGGGCGGCAAACGATTACGAGCACAGTTGTGCCTATTAATTGCTTTGAGTGGAGATTCTAAACAGGAAGATAGAGTCCGCATGGCGGCAGCTATTGAGATGTTGCATTTAGCTACACTTATCCATGATGATGTATTAGACCAAGCAGAGGTACGAAGAGGTGTTACCTCTATTCATTGTACGAAAGGTAATAAGGTAGCTATTCTTAGTGGAGACTATTTATTTGCGAAAGCGTTTGGTATTGTGTCTGAAATCGGCTCTATTCCATGCCTAACTATTTTTACTGAAATTATTTCTGCCTTGGTAGAAGGCGAATTTATGCAAATGGAAGATGTGTATCGATTAGATCAAGGTACAGAGCGATATCTGCTAAAAACGCAAAAGAAAACAGCTGACTTTATTGAAGGCTGTCTAGCTTTAGGTGGTATTTTAGGGGGCTGGTCAGAGGAGCATATTCAATTATTGCGCACTTATGGTCATGGACTAGGAATGGCTTTTCAAATTACAGATGATGTGATGGATTATCGTGAGCAAACGGTAACTACAGGGAAACCTGTAGGTAAAGATGTGAAAGAAGGAATTTTGACGTATCCCTTATTATCTATTGTAACTTCAGAAAATGCAGACTCTTTGACAACTATGATTGAAGAAATTCGCAATGGTAAGGATACAAAAGAGTTATTGGATTATGTCATTGCCAAAGGTGGTGTTGAGCAAGCATTAGTGCTTGAGGCAAATTATCGTAAACAAGCGGAGACAGCATTACAACAATTACCATCTTTCAAAGGAAAAGATATTTTAGAAACTGTTCTTGAAAAATTGTCGAACCGTAAGGTGTAAGTATGAAAGAATTTCAAGTAAAAGACTTTGAAATGAGTGCTAAACGTCCCTCTTTAAATAGTGTGATAGCACAAAAAAAGCGTCTTGCTCAACAACAGGTAGAGCAAGACGCCTTGTTGCAACAGGACAATTATACAGAGACAGAAGCGAAACTTATGGAAGAAGCTTCTTCTATGTCGGTGGTTGATCATTTAGATGAACTCCGTATCCGCTTGGTTGTGATTATTGCAGCCATTGCTATAGGTACATTGGGAGCGTACTATTATGTGGAGGATATTCTACAAATTTTAGTGGCTCCAGCAGGGAAGCTGTATTATACAAAGCCAACAGAAGCATTTTTTACATATATGAAAATATCCATGGTGGCAGGAGGTATTTTATCTAGTCCTATATGGTTTTATCAGATTTGGGCATTTATTGTACCTGCCTTATCACGAAGTGAGAAAAAGGTTACTTTTATGGTAGTACCTACTGCAGTGACTTTGTTTGTAGTAGGTGTTCTTTTTTCCTACTATTTGGTGTTACCTATGGCCATTCAATTTTTTATTGGTTTTGGCACGGATGAGTTACAACCTTTATTTTCTATAGGACAGTATATCGACTTTGTGATTGCTTTTATTCTACCATTTGGCATTACTTTTGAACTGCCACTAATATTGATTGCTTTAGGTGTAATCGGTGTCCTCTCTTCACAACATTTAAGACAATATCGTAAAATATTTATTTTATTAGCGTTTATCATCGGTGCGGTTATTTCTCCAACCCCAGATATGCTATCACAGACAATGATTGCAGGACCTATGATTTTATTATATGAAATTAGTTATGGTATATTGCGTTATGTTGTAAAAGTGTAATGTAGTAGTTCATAATACATTCATAATAATTGTGTATAGTAAATGTATATAATTAGTAGTGTGTATGAAGGATGCAAAATGAAACAAAAATTAATCATAAGTATCCTTAGTATTTGTGCAATTGCCTCTATAGGAGTAGGTTCTTGGTGTTGGTATAGTACAACACAAAAAGTTATGCCTATTACATCTGTATCGCCAGATATGAGGTCTATTACGATAAAACAAACGCCATTACCAGAGACAAAGATTGTATCTGCAGGGGCAGATAAAGGAAGCTCTGAAGATGGGGCAGAGTCGATTCTAGTGGATGCAAAAGGGGCTGTAAATTTATATAAGCAGCAATACCCGGCCGCACAAATTAAAGGGATAACATTTGAAGAACAAAATGGTCGTAAAAGTTACGAAGTAGAGGGTGTTTCTTCTGAAGCAAGTCATAGTGTTATGATAGATGCTATGACAGGAAAAGTGTTAAAATCAGAAGTAGATATACCGCAAGAGGTGAAAGAAGATTCAGTTTCTATTGATTTAGGGAATCTTATTAACCCTGATGAGGCGAAACAAGTGGCTATTACTATGTTAGGTAGTGGAGCTCGTGTATTGCGATGGGAGCTTGAAACAAAAGGTTATATAGCAAAATATCATATGGTATTAGATGTCTTGGGAGATACTATGTATGTTACCATTGATGCTAATTCTAGTCAGATTGTGGAAGTCACAAAAGAACAATAAAAGCTATTCATTCCAAAGAGGCGTGAATAGCTTTTTTGTATTATTGTATTTATAATAACGGGTCTAATTGTCCGTTATCTAAGAATGCTTGCTCACGGTCACGACAGGTGCCACAGGTATGGCAAGGGGTGTCCCCACCTTCGTAACAAGACCAGGTAAGATGGTAGGGGACATGCAACCGTAAACCTTCTTGTACAACTTGCGATTTGTTCATATTATTGAGGGGAGCATAGAGGTGGACTTTGTTGTAAGATCCGATGTAAATGGCTTCGTTCATGTGATGATTGAAGTCAGGACGACAGTCTGGGTAGGCATTACCAGCAGCATCATCGGCGTGGGCCCCAATATAGATGGTTACTTCCTCGTCTGGATAGAGGCTTAGGGCTAAGCTAGCTGCCATAGAGAGGATAAGACCATTGCGGAATGGCACATAGGTGGATACTGAACCGGTGTCTGCAATTTGTTCGCCATAGGTACGGTGATCAATACTTTCAGTAGAAGAAGACAAGAGGGACGAGTTGGAATAGGACATAACCTGAGTCAGGTCTAATTCATAATGAGGAATGCCATAATAGTTGGCAATAGATTTGGCTGAAGTTAATTCTTTTTTGTGCTTTTGCCCATACCAAATGGAAAGGGCGCTCACGTTGTCTGTGCCGAGGGCATCGATGGCCATGGCTAAGCAGGTGGTAGAATCTACACCGCCACTGGATAATACTAATGCTTTCATGGAAAACCTTTCGCGGAAATAAAAAAATTATAAGTGAGTACTGACATAGAACTGATGTTGTACTATAATAGTAAAGATAAGATTGTTGTAAAAGGAGATATTATGCGTTTACGTAGAAAACCATGGATTGATGAAGCAATCCTGGAATATAATACATATACTGTACTAGAGAATCACGAAGTTTTCAAGGGAAAATGGCGTGAAAGTTTTGAAGACCCATCCAAGCCATTATATATGGAACTAGGAACAGGAAAAGGTAAGTTCATTTCGGGCATGTGTGAAGTGCATCCAGAAGCTAATTTTGTTGGCTTTGAGGTACAAATTGGCGTTTTATATTATGCAGCTCAAAAACTATATGAACAAAAAGCAAATAATGGCAAAGTAAGTTTGTTTGACATTGCAGGTATTGAAGAAGTTGTGGCGCCTGGTGAGGTTGACCGTTTTTATATTAACTTCTGTGATCCTTGGCCAAAGGCAAAACATGCAAAGCGTCGCTTGACGTATCATACATTCTTAGATCGGTACGCACGATTGCTGAAAGATGATGGAGAGATTCATTTTAAAACAGATAATGAAGGTTTGTTTATGTTCTCTTTGGAAGAATTTAAAAATTCTGGATGGACATTGAAAAATGTAAGTTACGATTTACATCGCACAGATATGCCCAATGTGCGCACAGAATATGAAGAGAAATTTAGTGCTAAAGGGCAACCAATTTTCCGCTTAGAGGCCATTAAGCCAGCTAAAGGAAGTGATACGACAGATGCAGGAGAAAAATAATACACCAAACTCATCGCTTAGTATGTGGCAACAAATCCAAGCTTTATATAGGAGTGTTATAAAGCATGATGGACAAGGTATTTTAGTGCCTTTATTTGGCATTATATTGATAGGATTCTTAAATGGCTATAGTGCCACTTATACGACGACCCTGCAAGGGGGAGATAATTGGAGACCGTTTTGGCTTTTACTAGGAAAGCAAATGGTATTTTTAGCGGTAGGTTTCTTAGTAGCATATGGATTTTATCGGTTTGATTACCGTAAATGGGGAGACCCAAAGATACAGCGGAGAGTGTTTGTTGCTTTATTAGCCTTATTAGGTGTTGTTTTCATTCCGTTCTTAGGGCATGGTGCCAATGGGGCTAGACGTTGGATTAGCTTGCCTTTGGGGATGACATTACAACCGTCTGAATTTGCTAAATTAGCAGCGATACTTTGGGCGGCCTATCGTATTGATTTACAAGTGAAACAATATGGTATTATGTATCTTTTTGAACCTACTGAATGGAAGAAATATAAAGGTTTAGGATGGATATGGTCTATTTGGGCCTTTGTGACGGCTAAATGTAATATGCTATGGAAGCGATGGCGTGGAACGCCAGGGAAGTTACACCCTAACTTGTTATTGCCATCTGCATTTTTTGTACCCCTAGCCTATGCAGGGATTACAATGTTCCAACCTGATATGGGAACGGCAGTACTCATTTTATTTTTTCCTACAATCATGACTTTTTGTGTAGGATATAGAAGGCAAGATTGGAAATATTTAGGTATCGTTTTTGTTATATTAGCGGCTGTAGTATATCCGTTGGTACGATATGTACAATATCGTTGGGACCGTGTAGTAGCGTATTATGATCCTTGGTCAGATACGACTGTTAATGGATATCAAGTGACACAGAGTATATTGAGTGTGTCCATTGGCGGATTCTGGGGGGAAGGGTTTACCAAAGGCATTTCCAAATACAATTATTTGCCTGAGGCACATACAGATTTTGCCTTTTCCATATTTGCCCAAGAATTTGGCTTACTAGGTGTAATGTTAGTGATGTTTTTCTTTATTTGGTTTACAAAATATGGATTATCCATTGCTCGTCAATCTAGAGATGTATTAGGTCAAGTGTTGGCCGTAGGTCTTACTTTCTTTATTACTATTCAAGGATTTTTTAATATTGCTATGGTAGCAGGATTGGTACCAGTTACGGGAGTTCCCTTACCGTTTATTAGTTACGGCGGTTCTTCTTTGGTGACAAATTTTGCAGTCATAGGTATATTATTAAATATTGCGCGCCGAAATGAATATGCACGCAAACAAATTGGAACGACACGTTACTTACCATCTATTGGTGAAGAAACGCGACATCGTTTTCAACCTAGGTCTTAATGTTTTAAGTGTGATTCACACAGAAAGAGATGCACCATGAAAGATTTTATTGATGTTCACGAGCGCCCGTCTTTCGCTAAGTTATTGCCACTTAGCTTTCAGCATTTATTTGCTATGTTTGGGGCTACAGTATTGGTACCATTTTTATTAAAAGTCGATCCAGCTACGTCCTTATTCATGAATGGTATTGGCACTATTTTATACGTATTAATTTGCCAAGGAAAGATTCCTTCTTATTTGGGATCTAGCTTTGCCTTCATTGGCCCTGTAGGAGCAGTCGTAGCCTCTGGTATGACCTATGGTGCAGCCCAAGGTGGTTTCATTGCCTTTGGGGTTTCCTTTATGCTATTAGCTCTATTAGTAAAATTTATTGGAATTAAATGGATTGATGTATTGTTTCCACCAGCTGCGATGGGTGCTATCGTGGCCGTTATCGGCTTAGAAGTTGCGCCTGTTGCAATGGGTATGGCAGGTATCATTGGTGATCAATGGCAAACATTTGGAATGACTCATGAGCAAGCTCTATTCTTATCTTTGTTCTCTTTAGCGGTGACAATTTTGGGAACTGTGTTATTCCGTGGATTCTTTGCAGTGATTCCTGTATTAATTGGTGTAGTTGCAGGGTATGTAGCGGCTGCTTTTATGGGAGTTGTAGATTTTACAAGTGTAGCGAATGCACCTTGGTTTGCACTTCCACATTTCTATGAGCCAGAGTTTAATATTAATGCTATCTTGATGATTATGCCAGCTTTATTCGTAGTGTTTGCGGAACATGTTGGTCATATTGTAGTAACAAGTAATATTATTGGTCGTGATTTAATGAAAGATCCAGGATTGAGCCGTTCTTTATTTGCAGATGGTCTATCTAATATATTATCTGGTTTATTTGGGGCTACACCAAATACAACGTATGGAGAAAATATTGGTGTTATGGCGATTACACGTGTATTCAGTACATTTGTTATTGCTGGTGCTGCAGTGCTTGCTATTCTTTTCTCCTTCATTGGTAAAGTGGCAGCTTTAATTCATGCTATTCCAGTTCCTGTTATGGGTGGTGTAAGTATCTTATTGTTCGGTATTATTGCGGCCTCTGGTTTACGTATGTTAGTAGAACGTAAAGTTGATTATACAAAATCATCTAACTTAATTTTAACATCCGTAGTACTAGTAATCGGATTGAGTGGGGCTAAATTAGCCATCGGCCCAGTGGTATTGCAAGGGATGGGATTGGCAACAGTAACAGCGATCTTATTGAGCGTTATCTTTGCTATCTTCCGTAAAACAGGACTTGGGAATGCGGAACTCAAAGACTAATCTTGCTCTGCTATGTAGCCTGTGGCGGTCTTAACTGAATATAATAAAAGGAAGAGCACGGTATACTCCTCACAAACGGTATTTCATAATGTTTGTTCGGAGAACACCGTGCTCTTCTTGTGTTTGTATAATTTTGCTAGTAAGGGACGCCACGAGGCTACTATACATAACTGCGATTGAAGGAGATATAGAGGTATTGGGCTTTTTTAGATCAGTGCTAGTTAAGCAAATTCTCAATCAAAAGATACAGGTGGCTTATATAGTTTTTTTTGAAGTATGTTATACTTAAAGAGAAAACCTTAGAAGATATATTTAAAGATTAGGGAGGATTAAGATTGATAACAATATCAAATTTGAAAGATGTTCTTAATTCTATTGGGTATAAAGAAGATAAAGATACTTTTATAAAGGAATATCAAGAATTTGGATGTGCTATTATAGTTAATTTTAAAGAACAAACTATACAATATCCAGAAGAAAGTGGACTAAAGGTTCATAAAAAAACAACGTGTAATTTTAGTGAGTCAGAAAATTTTGTGGTTTTGGAATGTGTGACAAGGTTATTAGATAAGGGATACAGACCAGAACATATAGAGTTAGAAAAGACGTGGACATTAGGACATGAACAAAAGAGTGGTAGAGCGGATGTATTAGTAAAAGAAGATACTGGTAAAACACTCTTTATTATTGAATGCAAAACCTATGGAAAAGAATATGAAAAGGCATTAAAAGATACGATACATGATGGTGCTCAACTATTTTCATATTGGCAACAAGAAAAACATTGTAAATGGCTGGCGCTTTATACATCAACACTGAATAAAGGGAAAGTTGAATATAAAGTTCATGCGATAGATTGTAGTGATGATAAAAATTTAGAAGAATTAGCAAAAAAGGATTCCTCTATACAACTATATAAAAATGCATATACTGTTCCTGATCTTCATAATGTTTGGAAGGAAACACATGAAAGAAGACTATTAGGCGATATTTTTTTTAGAGATGATTCTGTGGCTTATCAAGTAGGAGTAAAACCATTAAGAAAAAGAGATTTAGTAGATTTTTCGGGAGATGATAAGGTTGTAAATCGCTTTGAAGAGATTTTGAGACATAACAATGTCTCTGATAAAGAGAATGCATTCAATAGATTAATTGCACTTTTTATTTGTAAACTGGTAGATGAATTGCAAAAAGCTGATGATGATATCGTTGAATTTCAATATAAAGTAGGTACAGATACCTATGAATCTCTACAAGATCGCCTACAAAGACTTCATAAGGAAGGTATGGAGGAATTTATGCGTGAAGAGATTTACTATGTGTCTGATGATTATGCAGAGAAGCTTGTAAAACAATATACCAGCCAAAAACGAGTAAAAATGATTGAAGAATTAAAGAATACGCTTCGTATCCTAAAATTCTATACCAATAATGATTTTGCATTTAAAGATGTTCATAACGAAGAACTTTTCTATCAAAATGGTAAAATTTTGGTTGAAATGGTACAGCTCTTTCAGGATTATAGAATTATCGGTTCCGCAGATCTTCAGATGCTAGGAGATTTATTTGAGCAATTGCTTAATAAAGGTTTTAAACAGAATGAAGGTCAATTTTTTACACCTACTCCTATCACTCGTTTTATATGGGACAGTCTTCCGTTAAAAGAAATAATGACTAAAACTGATGGCATTGAATACCCTAAAATTATCGATTATGCCTGTGGAGCAGGTCATTTCTTAACGGAGGGATTTGAAGCGATTCAGGTCAGTGCTAATACAATCAATAATAATGAAAGCTCATCCAATCACTGGGTAGAGAAAAAAATATTCGGCATTGAAAAAGACTATAGACTAGCAAGAGTCTCTAAAATTTCCCTATTCATGCATGGCTCCGGTGGCGGAAATATAATTTTCGGTGATGGCCTTGAGAATTATCCAGACAAAGAGATAACGCCTAAATCGTTTGATATCCTTGTTGCCAATCCCCCCTATTCAGTAAAAGCGTTTAAGCCTCATTTGAAACTATCCAATAATCAATTCGATCTTTTAGAGAAAATTTCAAATGATGGTTCAGAAATTGAAACATTATTTGTGGAAAGAATATCGCAACTATTAAAACCAAATGGTGTTGCTGCAGTTGTTCTACCAAGTAGTATATTAAATAAAGAAAATGAAAGCTTTATTACTGCCCGTGAATCACTTCTTAAAAACTTTAATATGATTGCTATCGCAACATTAGGAAGTAAAACTTTTGGAGCCACTGGTACAAACACAGTGATTCTTTTCTTACAGAAATTCAATGAACCACCCAAACGAACAGATATGGTATTAGATAGTGTTGAAGCCATACTTTCCAGAACAGATACTACTGGTTGGGAAGATGCATCTATTTTAAGAGAATATCTAAAGAAAATAGGTGTAACGAAGGATACTTACAATACATTCTTATCCAAAAACGAAGACTATGCGTTCTGGAAAGACGATAATTACTTCTGTCAGCATTACAATGAATTTGTGAATTCAACCGATTACAATAAGAAGCGTACGCAGAAAACATTCTTGAATTTATCCGAAGTAGAACAGAAACAATGGTTTAATCAAAAATTCTATGAATATGCTTTTTCTGTTGAACAAGAAAAATTATTCTATTATTCATTAGTTTACAAACAAGATACATTGATTATCTCAGCTCCAGATGAAAACAAGGAACAAGAAAAATTCTTAGGCTATAAATGGAGCAATAGAAAAGGACAGGAAGGAATTCAGATAATAAAGGCAGGCGGATGTTTATATAATGCATCTGATCGAGGAGATAATAATTCTATAGCGGGTCTGGTTAGAAATGCTTTCTCTAAGGAAGATACATTTGATGTTGAAGAATTGGATACCTACTATTATCGCTTGAGATTACAAGATATGCTTGATTTTTCCAGAACTTCATTTAATAAGTCTATAAAAACCACTCCGACAAGAGTGTTAAAAGATATTCCAGGACTTAAAAATTATAAATTATCCGATAAAAACTTCTTTGACTTAAGTATTGGAAATCGAGTTCTCTCTGGTGAAGTAGTTGAGAATGGCAGTACCCCTATCTACAGTGCTAACGTATTTGAGGAGTTTGGACGAATTAATAAACAGAATATAACTGACTTTTCTATGCCCTCTATTCTATGGGGTATTGATGGGGATTGGATGGTAAATATTATGCCAGCTAATAAACCATTCTATCCAACAGACCATTGTGGTGTTTTGCGCATAAAAACAGATGATATTTTACCTAAATATATGGCACTAGCGCTTCAAGTAGAAGGAGAATTTGAAAGATTTTCTCGTAGCAATAGAGCATCTACACAGAGAATCGCAAATTTAATCATTCAAGTTCCATCTATAGGTGAGCAACAAAAAATTGTTGGTGAGATTGAAGCTATTGATAAGAAAATTGCTGATGAGCAAACCATAATAATAGAACAATCTGAGAAGGTTAAATCCAAATTTGTCGAAATGTTTGGGGATTTATATCAATATAAGGTTATTCCTTTTGAAACTACTACCACTTATTTTGAGGATGGTGATTGGATTGAAACAAAAGATCAATCGAATGAAGGAATTAGATTATTGCAAGTCGGAAATATCGGTGATGGATTTTATGTTGATAAGCTGAAATCAGCAAAATATATATCATCAGAAACTTTTGACAGATTACATTGTAAGGAAGTATTTACTGGAGATGTACTAATATCACGATTACCATTACCAGTAGGCAGAGCTTGCATAATACCAGATGTCACTAATCGCATGATAACCGCTGTGGACTGTACTATTGTAAGATTTGATTCAAGTATTCTAAATAAGTACTATTTCTTGGAAATGACACATACAGATTATTGGAATAATCAAATGAAACAAATCATTACGGGTATTTCTAGAGATAGAATTAGTCGTAGTAACTTAGGAACTGTAGCTACGCCATTACCTAATATAGAATTACAGAATCAATTTGCTAATTTTGTAGAGACTTGCGACAAATTGAAATTTGAAG
>CAUQZV010000039.1:0-16004 GCA_963522415.1 uncultured Veillonella sp.
GAAATTAATGCATAACTATTCTCCTAGTATAAGTGATAGAGTGTTCATTTATATATGTTTGCACGTATTTTTATAAATATGATGTGCGAATTTTATTCCTTTATATTATATAAGTATGCATTTATGATATTATGCAAAATACAAAAAAATCCGCGCTCTTAGCACGGATTTTTTATTTTTGATAAATATCCTCATTACGTTTATCTTAAAAGTATGCTATACTTTAATTGCCTCTTTAATAAGAAAGGAGGTGATGACATGTTCGAGGTATATCAATCCTTAAACTTGGGATCCTTTCTTCCCCCTATTTTGCAAGGTATCATAATACATGTAGTAGCATACATTTTAATCGATATCTATAAAAATAGAAAATAGAAAGAAAAAGGACGGCGGCAACCGTCCTTTTTTGTTTGACAACATGCTCGAGTTATCAATCCTTAGTAACTAAGCTTATTATATACCATCCATGCTCAAAATACAAGGCATCCCAATTACAATCCAAAGCGCGCCATGATGGTATCTACATGACGTAACAATGGTGTTGGATCAAAGCAAGCATCAATTTCTTCTGCACTTAGGTATTTTGCAATCTCTGGATCAGATTTTAATCCTGTAGCGAAATCTTTACCTTCTAACCAACGAGCCATAGCATGACGTTGTACCCAGCGATAGGCTTCATCACGAACAGCACCTTTATCCACTAAGTGCGTTAAAATCGTTTGGCTAAATACAAGACCACCTGTTAAGTTCAAGTTTTTCATCATATTTTCTGGGTATACTAACAATTTATCTACCGTACGTGTAGCTAGATGAATCATGTAATCCAATGTAATCGTTGCATCTGGTAAAATCACACGTTCTACAGAGCTGTGAGAAATATCGCGCTCATGCCACAAAGCTTGGTCTTCAAAGGCTGCTTGTGCATGACCACGTAAGATACGAGCTAAACCGCAAATTCTTTCACACGTAATTGGATTGCGTTTATGTGGCATCGCAGAGGACCCTTTTTGTTTCGGACTGAAATACTCTTCCGCTTCACGCACTTCTGTACGCTGTAAGTGACGAATTTCCAAAGCAATGCGATCCAAGGTACCACCGATAACAGCAATCATAGACAACAATTCTGCATGACGGTCACGAGATACCACCTGTGTAGCCACTTTCACTGGTTCTAACCCCAATTTTTCACATACATATTGTTCCACAAATGGATCGATATTAGAGTATGTTCCTACAGCACCAGACAATTTACCTACCGCTACAGATTGACGAGCCTGTTCTAAACGAGCAATGTCACGATCAATTTCAGACATCCAGTTCACTAGCTTCACGCCAAATGTGATAGGTTCCCCATGAATACCATGCGTACGACCAATCATTGGCGTATATTTGAACTCTACGGCACGACGAGCCAAGACGTCACGGAAATTACGCAAGCCTTTTAACAACAAGTCACAAGCTTGTTTCATCATGTATCCCAAGGCCGTATCTTTTACATCTGTTGAGGTTAAGCCAAGATGAATGTATTTCGCAAACTCAGGTCCTACGTATTCGCCTACGGCAGTGACAAAGGAAATGATGTCATGATTCGTTTCTCGTTCAATCTCACGAATCCGTTCTACTTGAAAGTCCCCTTTTTCACGAATCGCTACGGCCGCTTCTTTTGGGATAATCCCCAATTCTGCCTGCGCTTCCGATGCCAAAATTTCAACTAATAACATCGTATCGAACTCATTGCGTTCGCTCCAAATATGTCCCATCTCTTCACGAGTGTAGCGATTAATCATACTATAACTCCTTTATCTAATCCGTTTCCTCATGGAAATCCTTTAACAATCCATTGTGAAAGTCATACCTCTTAGGGTATTCCATATTACCTTATCATTATACAAAAATCAGGAGCAACTGTCAGCTATTAGTTGACAGTTCAACAATTATAAAGTGGTTGTCAGCTAATCGTTGACAACCACTCAGCAACTGAAACCGCCTTTTCAATTCTCTAACTATATCAGACTAGCGCATCACAAGAACCGCTACGTCACTTCTAAAAACTGACCTACGTGAAAGTTTTTAGAAGCAATACGGCTATTCTAAGGAAATATATTAATTGGGCAACAAAATTTTTATAGCATCAAGACGAACTGTCAACTAACAGTTAACAGTTCAGTTTCGTATATTGCACACACCAGCCGGAATAGTCCCTACCAAGCAAATGATACCAAACACAACTAATGCGATGGTACTGTTGTATTCCATCATTTGTAGCGCCGTTCTTCCTTCTATTGTATACGCAAGAATAACCCCTATGAGCGCCATGCTCATAGTTTGTCCCAAGAGACGTACTGTCGAAATAGTAGATGACGCAAAGCCGATGTACTCTTTCGGTACAGAACTCATAATCATGTTATTATTTGGCGGTGCAAAGCAGCTAACACCTACTCCCACGACACCTAAACTAATCATAATTACGACCATACTTTCAGTGAAAGTACCATAGGCCATGCTAAGCAACCCTACGCCGATGAGTACCATACCCCAACGAGCAAATACTGCTGGATTATATCGATCAGATAGTGCGCCCATGCGAGGTGCCAAGAACACCATAATTCCAGTTTGAATGCACAAAACCAATCCGGTCATTCGAGAATCAAAGCCCATGATCATTTGCAAAAATAAGGACAATACAAATCCTACGCCAAAAGTGGCGCTAAAGTTCATCATAGCTGCCACACTAGACATAGTAAACCCTAAATTTGATATGAATATCTTAACTGGAATGAGCGGATCCTTACTATGCCATTCTACATATCCTAACACACTTAATGCCACCAGTCCTGTTACAAAAGCATAGACACTCCACCAAAAGCGAACCCATTCCGTAATACCAATCATCACTGCACTGATACCCAAGGCGTATAAAAGTAAACTTCTCGTAGAAATACTACTATCTTGTGTATGCACCCATTCCTTATGCAACGAGCGAAAGGCCATCACATTTGCCACAATACCTAGCAAGGTAGTAAACACAAAAATACTACGCCAACCATAATAATAATTTAGAAAACCGCCTAACGCAGGTCCCAAGGATAATCCCAAATACACCATTCCACCAATCATACCAAACGCATATCCCCGTCGTTCTAATGGTACCGATAAAGTCAAAATAGACATAGACGTAGTATACACAATCCCTAAGGCAATTCCTTGCAAGGCTCGATACACCGTCAGCATCTCTACGGAACCAACGAAGCACATAAATCCAGATATCATCGTAAATACAATACTACCTATATAAAACAACTTGCGCTTTCCATAGATGTCCGCTAGCTTACCAGCAGGAATCACCGCCACAGTACAGCACAGTAAAAATGATTCCACCACCCATGCCATATCATTTGTAGTAGCCCCAAACTCTTGCATCATATCTGGAAAAGACATCGTGAGAGAACTCGATGCAAACGGATTCAAAAACGCCGCTACCATCATAGTATATAAAATAGATTTCATCTAATTATCACTCCTCATTTCTAATGTACTCACATTATAGCAACATAAATGAAATTTTGAAAGTAAGCGAAACCTACAAACAATACTATTCTATGAACTGAGCCTATTTCGTCAATCCCCCCAAGTAAGAGTTTAATATTTTTATGACATCACACCTGACTTATGCTATACTAGAGATACAAGTTGATTAAGTTCCATTGGAACACCCCCTACAGTTCTACTGTGGGGTTCTACTTTTTTAGATGACAATTCTCTTTATTTATGATACACTAAAGACATCAAAAGGTTGAGTGTTTCCATCGAAACAAAGAAACCCCACAGCGGCTACTGTGGGGTTTCTGCTTTTTTAGAGAGCTACCTCTAGGCTAATTACCTCTAAACTTTCTATCTAGCCATTTACAGATATAGTGGCTAACAATACCTGCCATGATAGAAATAATAAGGTTGAGCGCTAACTCCATCAAAACACCCCCTTCCTGTCACCAGTATCGGGGAGGTAACATCTACAGTATAGAAAAAATTCACAAACTATAAAATAAATATGGCAAACATATCATAGACTCTAACAACATCCCCCTCAAGAAAAGCCGTAGTGCTTACTGAAAACTTTCGCCCAGTTTTGAGAAGCACTGCGGCTTTTCCCTCCCCCCTGAGTTCCCCCCAGTAGAAACAACATTTCTCGCCACACAATACGATAATGCAAAAGAAAATCCGCATTGCTTACTAAAAACTTTCGCGTAGGGCAGTTTTTAGAAGTAATGCGGATTTTTGTACTACGTATATCCTAGAGATATGTCGTTTCTACTTAAACTCGTTGCAAAGAGCTGCAAACATCTCTGCATCTGGTTTCACCACGTCATGTACTAATGCACGAGCATGTGGACCACCGTTAGCAGCATATAACGCTTGTTCAAAAGATGGTTTTGTTGTATCTTGATAAATCAAACCTGTTACAAGTCCATTGGTTTCACCTAATGTAGCGAATGCTTGTGCACGGTTTGTTGGATCGTAACCTTCTGGCAAGTTTACTAGATTATCTTTAAAGTAATCATAGCCATTTTGTTTATTGTACGTTACGCAAGGGCTGAACACGTTAATGAAAGAGAATCCTTCGTGTTGCATACCTTGTTTAATTAAATCCACCAATTGTGCACGGTTTACCATGTAACTTTGTGCTACGAAAGTAGCACCAGAAGCAATGGCTGTTTCACAGATTGGCAATGGACTTTCAAAAGAACCATGTGGAGACGTTTTTGTTACAAAACCCACGTCAGAACGAGGAGATGTTTGACCTTTGGTTAAACCATATACATGGTTATCCATAACCACATACGTAATATTGACATTACGTTTGAACGCATGGATCGTATGACCCATACCGATAGCGAAGGCATCACCGTCACCACCGCAAACCACAACGTTCATATCTTCATTTGCTAATTTCACACCTTGTGCATAAGGAAGTGCACGACCATGTGTTGTATGCGCACCATAGGCATAGAAGTAACCACCGATACGGCTAGAACAACCGATACCAGAGATAACAGCCAACTTTTCAGGCGCAATATCAAGAGCAGCTACTGCATCAGCGATGGCTGCTTGTACCCCATAATGACCACAACCTGGACACCAATTAGGGCGGATATCATTTCTATATTGATTTGCTGTTGCCATTATAAAACCTCCTTAATTGCCGCTTTTACATAAGATGTTGTAAATGGATTACCATCGTATTTTAAGCAACTAGAAAGTTTTTCTTTATTCGGCATGTTAATGCGGAACAAGTTAGTTAATTGACCTGTCGCATTTTGTTCACAGATCACAACTTTTTTAGCACTGTTATAGAATGGTAGCAATTGTTCTTTCGGGAATGGTTTAATCAAGCGAAGTTGTAAATGGTTCACTTTATGGCCTTCTGCCTCTAATTCCACCACAGCTTCTTCAATAGCACCACGGCTAGAGTTAATACCGATGACAAGAACATCTGCTTCCTCATGTTTTGCATTGTTCAAGAATGGTTCATATACATCCGCTACTGTAGATAATTTGCGGAAACGTTTGTCTGTTTGTGCCACGTGCATAGAAGGTGCTTCTGCTGGTTTACCTTCTTCGTTATGCTCTAGACCTGTAGACAAGAATAGACCATTTTTCATACCTGGGATAGTACGAGGGGAAATACCGCTTTCAGTAATTTCAAAACGTTTGAAATATTTAGGATTTTCCAATGCTGGTAATTCTTCTTCTTTCATCAAATTACCACGTTCAATACCAACACGGTTCAAATCGAATGTTGGTACAGATTGTTTATTCAAACCTTGTTGTAAATCAGGCATGAAAATAACCGGACATTGGTATTGTTCCGCCAAGTTGAAAGCATGTTGAATTTCATAGAAACATTCTTCAATGCTTGTTGGAGCGATAACGATATTGGAATAGTCACCATGTGCATTGTAGCATGCTGCATCGATATCAGATGTTTCCACTTTTGTAGCCATACCTGTAGATGGACCAGAACGTTGCACATCGATGATTAGCATTGGCAATTCAGCCATAGATGCCATGGATAAAGATTCAGCCATCAAGCTTAAACCTGGGCCAGATGTACATGTGAAGCCGCGAACACCTGCGTATACGCCACCCATCGCCATCATACATGCAGCAATTTCATCTTCTGTTTGTACTACCGTAGCACCAATTTTATCCATTTTCTTAATCATGTATTCCATTACTTCAGAAGCTGGAGTAATAGGGTAAGATGCCATGAACCGGGAGCCCGCTGCAATCGCACCTAATGCTAAGGCTTCATTACCAAGCAAGAACATTTGGTCTTTTGGCGTTGGTTTATCCAATGTATCTACTTCTACATCACCCAATTGTTCTTTCACAAGTTGGTAACCCAATTGGAATGCTTGTAAGTTTTTATTGATAATATCTTCCGATTTTTTTGCAAAGCGGGCTTTAATCGCTGTTAAGAATAATTCTGTTTCAAAGCCTAATAAAGCTACAGACATCCCCAATGCTACAATATTACGCATCAACAAGGAACCTTGTTGTAATGCTGTTTCAGAAATCGGTAAGGATAGGCATGTTACTCCTGTACCTGTGAAAGCTTCAAAATTAGGATTTACTTTGCTATCACAAATGATAAATCCACCTTCACGTACTTCTTTACCGTGCATATCTACAGTTTCTTGGTCAAGCGCTACCAAGAAATCGATATGCTCACCGACTGTCATAATTTGTTCTAATGCGATACGTAATGCAAATGTTGTGTGACCACCTTTGATACGAGATGCAAACAAACGTTGGCTGTACAAGGAATATCCTTCTTTGGCAAGAATAGTCGCTAGGATTTCGCCGCAACTTTCAATACCTTCACCTTGTTGACCGCCCATTTTCCAGATAAAATCTTTACGTTTTTGCAAGAGATTCACCCTCCTTAGGATTGTAATATAGGACCGCAGAAAGACTGTATATAGTAAGTGTTTTCAATACACTTCAATCTCTCAAAGTTCACCTCTAATAATAGCATTTTTACCACTTTTCATCAATCATATTCCCTATATTTATAAAGCATCATTCCTATCTCTCTCTCATATTTCTACTTTATTTTCAAAAAATATATCCCCGCTCCTTTACTACTAGAGTGTAATTGCATATAAAATACAAAAACCTCGACCAAGAGAATAAGCCGAGGTTTTTGTATTTGAGAAAAAAGAGAGAGAACATTTGAAATAACTTCAAATGTTTTGTTGGGGCAATGGGGGGCGCCCCTTCGGTAAAAGTAGGGTCTTTTACCTAGGAAGGTATAAGATAAACCCTCCCTATTGTAAGTTAGGTAGATAAAGAGAGAGATCTTTATCTAGCAAAGGTAGTGTGAACCCTTTGCTTGAGTTATTATAGCAAAGGATTGTGTAAAAGTAAATATGTAATTTTATAAATTCCTAGGATTTTTATATATTTTTTATATATAACGTTAGAAACTATTAGTATTACAACCTATGAATACTTTCACCGTCAAAATTATTACTTTTCTTTCTGCTTCGCCAATAACTCTGCATGAGCTTTTTTAAACACAAAGGCATTCCGCACATGAGCACGCATACGTTCTTCTGCTAAGTCTCCATCCCGTTTATGAATAGCTTCCATAATTTGTTGATGCTCTAAATCACAAGAGATAGTCCGTGTTTTATCTGACGTACTGATATACATATCACGATTCACCATTTCCCGAAAATCTGCCAAATAATCCGCCACACGATCATTGTCAGAAAATTCTGCAATTAATGTATGAAAGCGACTATTAATGGCCACACGTTCTTCTGGATCTTCCGTATGAATGCCTGCATCACACACCTCTTGAAGTTCCGCTAACTGTTCCTCTGTACATCGTTCTGCACATAATCTGGCACCTAAACCTTCCATCACTTCACGACATTGATACATCGCTACAATCTCTTCTGGTGAATAACCTTTCACCGTAACACCTTTCCAAGGCTTAATGACTACAAGATTATCTTTCGCCAGTTTACGAAATGCTTCACGCACCGGTGTAGCGCTCACATTTAATTGTTCTGCTATACGCACTTCACTCAATTTCATTTTGGGTTTCAAGGAACCTGTTAAAATAGCTTGCTTTAATGACATATATACTTGCTCACTTAACGGCAATCGCCCGATTGAGTCAATACTATGTAAACGATACTCTTCCGTCTTATCCATCTATTCCCTCCAGGATGTTACTGTTCTATACTTTCACCTAATCTTGGCAGGCGTAACACATTTCTTTCATTATACGTGAAATAACCTCTAAAAATCAATGAAATATAAACAATCCCTCTTTTCCACATTCAATTCCCCTGTGATATAATAGTAATAACTAATGTATCTGTGTATAGAATAGGAATCAACCATGAGTCGTTGTCTAATTATTATAAATCCTGTGTCAGGTGGTGGTCGGGCTCGCCGATACGTAATGGAACTACAATGGCAATTGAGTGCCCTCTTTGACCGCTTAGAAGTGAAATTTACCCGACAATCCGGTGATGCCACCCGCTTTGCCATCGAAGCTTCTAACGAAGGATTTGATGCCATCTTTTGTATGGGCGGTGATGGTACTATTAATGAAACTGTCAATGGTATTGTGAAAGCTGGCTGTCGTGCTAAGTTCGGTTTTATCCCTCTTGGCACTGTCAACGATATGAGTCGTGCTTTAGAAATTCCTCTACAACCATTAGAGGCAATTCACGGTTTAAAAAATAGTACTATCCGTCATGTTGATGTTGGTCGTTGTAATGATTCGTTCTTTTGCAACAATATCGCCATTGGGGTTATTCCCGAGGTTGTGGCCTCTGTCACTCCAAAAGAAAAACAATTACTAGGCCCCTTAGCATACTTTGCCAAAGGTGGACAAGCCTTATTTACAACCAAGGATTATAAGTTCCGCATTACCACCGAAGAGGGCACCCAGGAGTTTATGTCCCCATTGGTCATTGCCTTACTGACCAATGTGGTATCTAGCTTTGAACATTTTATGCCTACTGCTTCCGTAGATGATGGATATATGCGCATTATTATTTTTAAAGAATACTTCATCATGAACCTATTCTTCATCTTACCGCTCATTCTAAGCGGTTCTATTTATAATTCAAAATATGTAACCATACTAAAGGTCAAACAAGCTCGTATCGAAGTGTGTGACACCATGGATGCCTCCACCAACATGGATGGGGATATTGGTCCCGATGCACCAGTGGACTTAGAAGTATTACCTAAGTTTTTACAAGTCTACGTACCTAACAACCGTCGAAAAAAAACACAGGGGTTATTCCATAATCCATTACAAAAATAAGTCCAATCTATATAGATTCTGAATAGGCAACAAAGGAGCGTTGAACCATCAACGCTCCTCTATTTTTTTATCACTTTGAAACTCTACAGTACTGCGAATCCATTCCACAGGACTATTCCGTTTGTTACCTATATCTATTTGTTGTATAATATCCCGCAATTCTACTTCTCGCACTACAATATCACGTATACCACCACCTATAGTTGTGGTCTCACGAATACGCATAGCGAGTAATACATCTTCTATCGTCAATCCTTGTAGATACACATGCTGAATCCAAGTATTTCCAGTATTGCTAAAGATGATACCTACCTGGCTATGGCGAATCTGTAAATTATACGCATTCCACTGTTCCGTTACACTAGATCCTACAGGATGTCCCGCTAATACCACAATCCCTTGTTGCATACGTTCCATCACAAGATTCTGTGTCAGTAACCCTACACCATCCCAATGTAAGCCATCACCACTGTGCCTACCTTCCATACGCACATCTTGGATGCTCAGTTGGTCCACTTGTGTAGCCTCCATCATATGAGCCGATGCATTTCTTAACACCGTATTTTTTAGCAAAATATCCTTACCATGATGGATAACCACTAAAGAAGACCGTGTGGTGTTTCCTTTCTCATAACTAGCTCCTCTACGCATAGCAGCTTGCACTTCCGACTTACTTAACAAACCAGTATGATCAAGCACATCTTGCGTCACTGCATCCACTTCGGATGTATTCTCCTCTTGTAAAAGGTCTTCTTTCCATCCATATCCATCAATAGTACCACCACGAATGACAACATGTTCAATAGGACCTTGATTATCCCCTTCTAACTGTAAAAGACCTAAATATGGTGTTCCGCCTGTTACCACATAATTAGGCTTTACAAAGGCAGAGCTATCATTAATCGCCATCAACACAGCATCCTCATCTAATTCTAAGGTCATATAACTGTGCAAGAATAGCGTTCCTGTGCGATATACACCTTTACTGAGATGTAAGATACCTCCCGCTGGGGTATCACGTATCGCTTTTTGTAACGCTACCGTATTGTCCGTGATTCCATCTCCTACAGCACCATAGGCGGTGGCCTCTAAACGCGGTTCTTGGGGTAATGTTTTGACTGGTACCTTGGAAGAATCAGACAAGATAGCGCCCGTATCATCCACAGCTTTTACTTGCACTAAGTATACTGTGTCGGATTCTAATCCATCCAACTCTAGTCTAGGAATGATAGATGCGCCCTTTACATTAGGTCGAATTTCTTTCGCTTTTTCTTGATTAACGTAAATATCATACCCCGCCAATCCGTCATCATTCACTGGATTCCAAGCTAAGGAAATCGTTGTACTAGTTACGCCTAACTTAGGGATTTGCAATTCAAAATCGCCTGCTTCTACCACATATTTCGTCACCGGCGTTGTATATTTCACATACATATTCCAGCCTAACCCTAGCAAAGCCAAGATTAGACTCAATCCTATGGCCCACCATCCATAGGCTCTATATCGCTTTTGTTTCATTATGTCCATCCTATTCTCATGTATTCACCATGGCTCTCGTATCTAGCACATAGCGTATATGTACCATTCTACATGATTTACAAAAATGGTCAATACTCAACCGATGGTGGTAACCCGCATAATATGAGACATAGGTACAAGCACATCTCCTACCGTCATCGTTCGATACACTGTATCAATCTGTTGTAATCGCCCTTGCACCGTATCATAAACTCGTCCATTGTAATAGACTACACTAACTACGTCCCCTATCACTAGTCCCTTACACTGTGCATCTAAAACTTCCAATTGCTCCTCTGAAAGTTCTTTACGATTCTCTTTATATCGCGCTGTTTCCTCCAATAACTCTTGAAATCCCTTCAAGGCAGCAAAGGGCATAAATTGTTTAGCCCTCTGTAACAATGTCATCTTCGGTCGTTTATGTTGCATTATGTCCTCCCACCAAGGTATTACGAAACTGCATGGTCCCCTCTTCTTGCAAACTGCTAGCACGAAGTATGGAATTACCGCCAAACTTTTCCTTAATCGACAATACGGTTCGTTCCACTTGGTATGCTTTTTCTTCTCTATCCTGAGACGTAGAAAACAAATCTTCTTCCCAAGGTACGGCCTCACGACTGACTAAATCATCAAATCCCACCGACAACTGCCGTATCTCCTGATAAGGGTGAGTGGTTTCTTTATATAGCTCCAATACTGCCTGTGAAAGTACCTCTAAGGAGCACGTATACTTCGATAACCGTCTCGATCCACCGGTACCTTTCACCGTTCTATCTGCATACCGCACCCCTAAGGAGACATATTTCGTCAGCGCTTCTTCTGCAATCAGTTCCAACAATAAAGATTCCACCATCTCCCGAAGAGGGACAAAACACTCCTCGTAGGAATAATTCCTCAATAAAATTTGCCCTCTCGACAGAGAGTGTTTCGCTGGTCGGTACGCATGAATCTCTTTCATTGTGCACGTCTCACGCCCCCAAGCATGGTCAATGAGCAGTTCTGCATTAATCCCAAACTCCTTATACCAGCGTTCCTCAGGCACAGTCGTAATACCATGTAAATCCACTACCCCATACTTATGTAACCGACTTGCTATTCCCTTTCCGATTTGCCAAATATCAGTGATGGGCTGATGATGCCAGATCTTTTCTTTAAATAGCTCTTCATTAAGAACGCCAATGCCCTGTGGTGCATGCTTTGCTAACACATCGAGAGCCACCTTAGCCAGAAACAAATTGCTTCCTAAGCCAACTGTAGCATGAATATGAGTCTGTTCTAATACCTTATATTTGAAGAGCAATGCTAGTTCTCGCCATGTTTTCTTATACAATCGGCTATAGGGAGTCACATCAATAAAATACTCATCAATCGAGTACACATGAATATCTTCTGGCGCCACATAGTCCAATAAGACGCTATAAATAGAGGCAGATACTTCCATATATCGTCGCATCCTAGGCTTTACTGCCATATACTCAATAGTAGAGGGAATCTCAAACAATCGACATCGGTTCTTGACGCCTAATTGCTTTAATGCCGGAGAAATAGCTAGTGTAATCGCCCCTAACCCACGTGATGCATCAGCCACTACCAAGGGAGTTGTAAACGGATCCACTCCCAAATCGGCACACTCCACAGACGCATAAAAACTCTTCAAATCCAAGCACATATACACTGCCATACTATCCCTCCTCCATACTAGTATAGTAGCATATTTGTTCTGTATTTTCAATATATACGTTCGATTTATTAACCCTGCAACAGTGTAGTAATTTACTATATTTTAAAAAGATTACTACGCAATACTCTCCGTATTTAAGTTGGTTCACCACTAAGAAATGCATCTTATTGTATCCTATCTCAACCTTGTTAAACCAACTTTAACATTCGATGATTCTGGTATTGAACTAGGCTCATTGCTATTACAACCAACTCATTTTGTCCTATAGCCCTATAAGTCACAGTTACACATGTACAATATAAGGCTTCCAGGAGCACACAAAAAACAGGTTGTCCCAAAGGACAACCTGTTGTAAGTTTGTGTAATACGATTGTATTTCTGATTATAAGAAACGGTTCAAGGAAGCAGTGCTTGCCAAGTGACGATCTGTCATACCCATTTCTGCTGGAGTGCAACCCAATGCAAGGCCAATTAATTGGCTCATGTGGATGATAGGCATATCACCATTCATTGGAACAGTTGCTTTTGCTTCTTTTTGGAACATATCTAATTGCATTTGGCAAAGTGGGCATGGTGTCACGACACAATCAGCACCTTCTTTTTGTGCATCCGCATTGATAGAACCAGTCATTTGCATTACAGAATCATGTGCAGGGTATACTGCATGGAAACCACAGCAATCTAATTTACGGGAGAAATCGATTGGAGTAGCGCCTAATGCTGTAATCAAATCTGCCAAGCTTGTTGGGATTTGCATATCTTCGAAGCCCATTTCTTCTTCTGGACGAAGGATATGACAACCATAATATTCAGCAACCTTAAGACCTGTCAATGGATGAGTCACTTTTGCTTTCAAATTATCTAGACCATATTCGCGGATAAGCACCCACAAGAAATGTGTCACTTCACTAGTACCTTTGTAGTTCATACCAGCTTCGCCAAGAATGTTATTAACTTTTTGGCGAGTTACTTCATGATCATCAAGTTCTTTTTTAGCTTCACGAAGCATTAAGGTACAAGTATTACAAACTGTAAGGATATCTAAACCTTCTTTTTCAGCTAACGCGATGTTACGAGCGTTAGTGGAAAGAGCCAATAATGGATCGATATCTTGAACGTGGGATGCGCCGCAGCAAGTCCATCCATCTAATTCCTGGATTTCGATACCTAATTTTTTCGCTACTGCAACGGTTGCTAAGTAGTCTTCTTTAGATGCGCCTTCTAATACGCAACCTGGGAAAAATCCGTATTTCATTATTTTCCAGCCTCCTCTACTGCACGACCGATTGTACGAACACCTTCAATACCATTCACTGGTTTATGAGGAACTACCAATTCGAATGGATTGATTTTACCATGTTTCCATAAACGAAGAGCGTATAGACCTTGTTTTGCGGAATCCAATAATCCATCTGTTTTCAAGCTCATTGTTACTTCGTTTAGGCGACCAGTTTTTAACAAGTCTTGTTTAAACGCGATAGCATGACGAGTACCTTTGTTGGATAAGCCTGCTTGTGTTGCTACACGACGAAGGTTGGAAATATCTTTTTCTGGTTTCAAATGTTTTGGACAACGAGTGATACAGTTCATGCAATGTACACATTTCCACAAGCCATGATTGAAAGCTGGTGTAGTATGCGCCATTGGGGACACATCACGGGAATCCATTACAAAACGATTCGCTTTTGTATATACATATGGATCCAAGAAGTCTTCACGATTAGCAGACAATTTATTACATTCGGAAGCACAGCATCCACAAAGGATACATTCTGTGTTCATAACAAATTTTTTGAAGTCTGCAGCTGTTTGACGAGTACCAGTTTTAGTAGTAAATTCTGGTTTTACGAAAATCCAAGGAGCTACTTCTTTCAAGCGGCTAACTTTTGCTTCCCAGTCAACTACTAAGTCACGGATCACATCGAAATTACCAATAGGTGCTACTGTAATTTCATCAGAACCAAAACGTTCTGTTACTTCATCAATTTTAGCTTCGCAACCAAGCATTGCTTGACCGTTAACTTTCACGGAACAAGCACCACAAACTGCAGAACGGCAAGCTGCAACGAAAGTTAATGTTGGATCTAATGTATCTTTAATTTTTTGCAAGCCCCAAAGGATAGTACGGTCTGCTTCATAATCGAAAGTATAAGACTGTACATACGCGCGGCCTTCGTTAAAGCGGTGGATATGATAAGTAATTTGTCTCATCTTAGTACTTCCTTTCTTGTGGTTCATATTTAGTGAACACTACATCGCGTTCGGACATTACGTATTCGCCGTTTTCACCAAGTTTCCAAACAGCATGTTTTAAGTATTGGGAATCATCACGTTTAGGGAATTCTTCACGAACGTGAGCACCACGAGATTCTTTACGGTATAACGCGCCTAAAGCGATAGCTTTCGCCACTGTTAACATGGATTTGATTTCTACGTAGTTAACGAACGCCATGTTGTAAGTACGGTTAGAGTCACCTACATAGCAAGTTTCATACTCTTCAGTTAAACGATCGATTACTTCAAGAGCTTCGGTAATACCTGCTTCGTTACGGAAGATACCTACTTTATTCCACATAGCTACTGCCAATTCATCACGAATTTCAGCTACTGGACGACCAGATGTACGAGATGTCACTTCAAGGAATTTAGCTTCCCACTCATCCGCTTTTGCTTTCAATTCAGCATCGCAATCTGCGAATGTATTAGCTTGCGCATAATCAGCAGCACCTGCACCAGATACTTTACCAAATACAACGCCGTCCGCTAAGGAGTTACCACCTAAACGGTTAGCACCATGGATAGAGATACAAGAAGCTTCACCAGATGCGAAGATACCAGGAACTTCTGTAGCACAAGTTTTGTAGTCAACTACGTCGATACCGCCCATGATGTAATGGCAAGTAGGACGAATTGGTACTGGATCTGTTAATGGATCACAATGTTCAAAACAAAGAGCCAAGTCACGGATACCATGAAGCTTTTCAATGATAACTTCTGGTCCTAAATGACGAAGGTCAGCTACTACGTACGCATCAAGTCCAGTTCCATTGAAACCACGACCTGCAGCGATTTCGTCTTCAATTGCTTTTGCTACTACGTCACGAGATGCTAATTCCATTTTGTTAGGTGCATAGCGTTTCATGAAACGTTCGCCCTCAACATTTAACAAGTATCCACCTTCACCACGAACAGCTTCGGACATCAAGATACCAGTTTTACCAAGACCAGTTGGATGGAATTGGATCATTTCCATATCTTTTAAGCCGACACCAGCGCGGAAAGCTACTGCCATACCGTCACCAGTGGAAAGGAATGGATTAGTTGTACGAGTCCAGAATACACGGCCAGCACCACCAGTGGATAACACGATGGATTTAGCTTTGATAATTTCAACTTTACCTTTTTTCATATTCCAGATAATAGCACCACCAGCTTTACCGTCTTTTA
>CAUQZV010000040.1:0-15789 GCA_963522415.1 uncultured Veillonella sp.
ACTATGTGAAACCCGCACTCTGGCTTATGTTTACTTCTTTCGAAGTAATTACCTTTTATTGTTCAGTTTTCAAAGATCAACTTCGCCTTCACAACACTGTGTTGTGGCGACTAGATTATAATAACAGATTCACAATTTTGTGTCAACAGTTATTTTTAATCTTTATTAATTTTCTTAATTACTAAGCTGTAAGAAAATTAAAAGTGCTTGTGTCTCAAGCACTGAATGTATTATATGATATTTTTAAACATTTTGCAACCCCACTTTTTAGTATTTTCCATATATATTTCTATAGAATTCTTCTATATAATCTAGCTCTACTTAAAACAGCTAAATTAAGTACACCTAAGCTAAAGCATAATGTACACCTCCTGCTTCTAATTATAATCGGATTTATAACACCATATGCCAGCAATACTTATGTTTCTTCTGAGTAACGCAGTTATACATAGAATAGTTTGTGGAGTTCCTTCCTACCTAAATTCCTCAAACATCATAAGAGCACAGCACCCCACCCTAGAATGCAGTCATGCGTAGAACGCCTTGTGGCGATTATATTGACTAAATCACACAAATACAAGAAGAGCACGGTGTGCCCCCGAACAAACATTATGCAATACCGTTTGAGAGGGGGCATACCGTGCTCTTCCCTTTATCGTATTTACTTAAACGCCACAAGGCAGAATAGCATTACAAGTGAAACCCTTGAGCTTTTGCAATTTCCACCAAGGCACTGCGCTTCTCATCCTTCATTTGTAATCGCCCCACTACTTGGTCTGTAAATTTAGGCAAGGGATAATTAGGACTACGAAGATCATAGTATTGATTCATTTCTTCATCATAATCTTCTAATAGCTCATGATAATTATCAAACGTACTATATTCATCATCAAATACATTTGCTTCTCTTGGCATGCGTGGTTTCAATGCTGGTTTTTGGTCTGCCATACCCAGTCCAAGTCCTACTACAGGGAATGTTAATTCAGGTAGGTTCAAAATTTCAATCATTTTTTCTGCATCATTCAAGATACTTCCCAAATACACTGTTCCATATCCTGCTAATTCCGCTGCTGTTACCATATTCTGAGCTGCTAAACAAGCGTCAGTCCAACCTTGGAAAAATCGATCCGCATCACTAGCCGTATCAAGGTCTAATCCTTGTTCTTTCATGATTTGTGCATTCCGATAGGCATCCACCACAAATACAAACAGTTCAGGTATATCTTTCACATAGTCTTGTTTACATACTTCTGCAATGGCTGCTTTAATTTCTGGGTTCACAATACGGATGATACTAAATGTTTGCATCCCCATACTTGTGGCAGTCCGTTTCGCTACATCTAACAATATACTTAGGTGTTGTGGGGATACACGCATTGGTTTATATTGACGAATACTTTTATGGTCTAACATAATATCAATAGGGTTCATTGTTTTTCTCCTAACTTTCATCGTACTTTCATATACGATATGTATTATAATAGTAATATAAGATGTACTGCACTCCTACCATTGTAGGTCACTTATTTTTTATTTGTCA
Source organism: uncultured Veillonella sp. (assembly GCA_963522415.1). GTDB lineage: Bacteria > Bacillota > Negativicutes > Veillonellales > Veillonellaceae > F0422. The sequence goes on from CAUQZV010000040.1 coordinate 1,541, forward strand.
ACAGGTACATCATAGAGAAAGGAACAAATTATGAAACATTCATTTCTTTTGAAAGCTTTCACTATTGGAGCACTCATGACATCAGTTGCATTAGGAACTATGGCAGCAGATATGGCGCCAGGGGAAATTTCCGTCACAGGCCAAGCCGTTCGCCAAGTAGCACCATCTTATGCACTACTTAACCTTGGGGTATCTAGCAAAAATACGTCTGTTCAATCTGCAAAATCTCAAAATGATGCGATTATGTCTAAACTTATCTCATCCCTACAACATTTAGGCGTATCTAGAAATAATATCCAAACATCTAACATTACTATCAACCCTAATTACGATTACATTGATGGGAACTCAAAATTAAATGGTTATAATGTAAACAACACTGTTGTTGTAAGGGTGTATGACACATCCTCTATTGGAAAAGCCATCGACGCAGCTATTGCTAGTGGCGCTTCTGATATTAATTCCCTTACCTTCCAAACCGATGTATCCCAAGAGATAGAAGATCAATTATCTACATCTGCCATTAGTGATGCACGCCACCAAGCGGAAGTGATTGCAAAATCTCTTGGTCGCGAACTAGGTCCTGTTAAATCCGCAAGCTTAGGAACTACACGCACACAGACTATGGAAGTAAACCCTAGATATGCTATGCTTGCAGTAAAGTCTATGGATTTATCTAGCTCTACACCTATAGAGAACGGAGATATGTCCGCTAACAAAACAGCAAATGTAGTATTCTATTTACAATAGCATGTATGCCTTTTAATACAACTATGTGATTGCCAAAGTACGCGCATTCATATACACATCTACTGGCACCAACGATACATGTTGTACATGTCACTTACAACTTACAACTCACAACTAACATATGACACATACGAGAAACGTCATCCTATGTATGGCGTTTCTTCTTTTTTCTACAAAAAACCGTAGCGAACCTAATCATCGGTCGCTACGGCTTTTTCTTATTTTTTCTTAGGCACAACTTTAAAGCTATCATGCATTTGCTTTTTCATATCATCTGATAATGGGCACGGCCATTCATTGATGTCATTATGCTTTTTCAACTTTTCCAAATCTTCTGGACTTAATTTTTGTTTTTCTGCATCATCGAATGTAATCATGATTCCATCACCTCTACTCGGAATACTAGAAAAGGAAAGACCAATTTCTTTCTGCCTCTATTATATGATGAAAAGCACCTTCTTGTGAAGATGCTTTTCCAAATTATGCCCGATCTTTAATTTCTTGTGTGATGTTTGCCAAGAATTCTTCCCAAGGAATCGTACCTTGTTCGCCTATGCCACGTTTACGAACAGCTACTTTTCCTTCTTCCACTTCTTTGTCACCCACCACAAGCATGTAGGATACTTTTTCCATTTGTGCTTGACGGATTTTATAACCGATTTTTTCGCTGCGATCATCTAATTCCACACGCACATAAGCCTCTTTAAATGCTTTACGCAATTTTTCAGCATATTCTACATGTTTTTCACTGATTGGAAGGATTTTTACTTGTACTGGTGCCATCCAAGTTGGGAATGCTCCTGCAAAATGTTCAATCAAAATACCGATGAAACGTTCCATGGAACCAAAGCAGGCACGGTGAATCATGATTGGGCGATGTTTTTGACCATCTTCTGCGATATATTCCAAGTTGAAACGTTCTGGCAAGTTCATATCCAATTGGATAGTACCACATTGCCAAGTACGGCCGATAGAATCACGAATATGGAAATCTAGTTTAGGGCCATAGAACGCACCATCACCTTCGTTGATACGATACGGAATACCTTTTGCTTCAATCGCTTCACGCAATGCTTCTGTCGCTAATTCCCAAATCGCATCGTCGCCAATAGCGCCTTCTGGTTTTGTACTTAACTCTACATGATAGGACAAGCCAAATTGAGAGTAGATACGACCGAATAAGTCGATAACGCTCATTAACTCTTCTTTAATTTGAGATGGAGTCATGAATACATGGGCATCATCTTGTGTAAAGCTACGTACCCGGAATAAACCATGTAAAGCACCGCTCAATTCGTGACGATGCACTAAACCAAGTTCAGCCATACGAATTGGCAAATCACGATAGGAATGCATATCGTTTGCATACACCAAGATACCACCTGGGCAGTTCATTGGTTTAATTGCATATTCTGCTCCATCGATTTGTGTTGTGTACATATTTTCACGGTAATGGAACCAGTGACCAGATGTTTCCCACAAATGTTGACTCAAGATGATTGGAGTACGAACCTCTTCATAATCATAGTCGTGATGTACTTCACGCCAGAAATCTTCTAAGGCGTTACGTACTGCCATCCCTTTTGGCAAGAAGAATGGGAATCCTGGACCTTCTTCTTTAATGACGAATAAGCCAAGCTCTTTGCCCAATTTACGATGGTCACGACGAGCTGCTTCTTCTAATAAATGTAAGTATTCTTCTAGTTCTTCTTTCTTTTCAAAGGCAGTACCATAGATACGTTGCAACATTTTATTTTTTTCATCGCCACGCCAATATGCACCTGCAATACTTTGTAATTTGAAAGCTTTCACTTTACCAGTGCTTGCCAAGTGTGGACCTGCGCAAAGGTCAGTGAACTCACCTTGTTTATACGCAGAAATCACTGCATCTTCTGGCAAATCATTGATCAACTCCACTTTGTAGTTTTCCTGTTTAGCTGCAAAGAAATCTAACGCTTCTTGTCGTTCCATCAATACTTTTTCAATAGGTAAGTTTTCTTTTACAATGCGACTCATTTCCGCTTCGATTTTTGGTAAATCTTCTGGTACCAATTTATGTCCCATATCGATGTCATAGTAGAAACCGTTTTCGATGGCTGGTCCAATGGCCAATTGCGCATCTGGCCATAAGCGTTTCACAGCTTGTGCCATCACATGAGATGCGGTATGACGGAATGCATGTTTACCACCGTCTTCAGCAAATGTTAGAAAGCTGACGTTAGAACCTTCCACCAATACTTCACGAAGATCTGTTAATTCTCCATTTACATCAGCGGCTAATACTTTTTTTGCCAAACTGTTTGAAATTTGTTTTACTGCTTCACCCAAAGTAGTTCCAGCTGCAAAGGCTTTAGAACTTCCATCAGGTAAAATGATATTTACTTCACTCATAGGTTACCTCCCTAGGTCTAATACTATTATGCCATTGGGGATGGCAATACTTTTTACCAACAAAAAAAGACCTTCTCCCACACAAGGGACGAAGATCTTCGCGGTTCCACCCTAGTTAGTCCTATATAATGGACTCACTCTTACGGACTATAACGTGTCCCCACGGATTCGATTACAAGCATTGCCTTCACCAAACCAGTTTGAAGGTGGTAACTCCTAAGTCTACACTAGATACTCACAGCCAAGGTATCTTTCTCTGAAAGTATAGATGGTTAGGGTCATGTCCTTCGCATCACTATTGCTTATATAATAATATAATTATAATAAACAAAAACCCTATCTATGTCAAGTGAATTTTTTCGATATACCCTTGTAGATAAAAAGCACTGCCCTTGTCATCAACGCATCAGTTGACACTTAGGTAGTGCTTTATAGTCAGATAAGCTCTATTCACCAAAACTAACTTTTGTCCCACGTTTCTTTTGCTGTTTCCAACAAGCCTTTAAGGCGTGCCAACCCTTTTCTTCGCAATCGATGGATATAACTATGACTGCATTCCAAGGTATCTGCGATAGAGGCTACACTATGGTCCTTGTAATACACTTCTTCCACTACGTGCTGCTCCGCCAAGGGCAACTGTTTCATTGCGGATGTGACCATAGCTCCATACATGCGTTCCTCACAAACAATTTCTGTAGACGGCCCCTCAGCAGGCAATTGTTCCCACCAAGTTTCACCATCTTCCGTTTCCGATTGTAGCACAATCCCTTCCTTACCTTCCTTACGAAGATAATCCAAGATACGACCTCGAATACGATGCACTGCATAGAGGGAAAAGGCTACGCCTTTCTTAGAATCATATCGCTCTACCGCTTCAATGAGCCCTATGGTCCCCTCTTGAATGCAATCCATCCTATCTATCTTAGAAGATTGATACACATTGGCTTCTTTCAATACTAAAGGTTGGTAATGCTCAATGATTGTCATACGAGCTTCCAAGTCCCCGTCTTCTTCATAAGCTTTCCAGAGCCTCTGTTCTTCTTCCCAGGTCAATAATTCAATTGTATCCACGCTGGCAATATAGTCATTGAGCATATTTTCACCACCTTTAGAATCGATAGCGCCACTGCGCCCCTAAATACCGTTTATTTTCATTATTAATCCATCCAGTAGCACTAATACTACGATTAATATCATACTGAAAGCCATACGACATATGGTCGTTCTTAAGGCCTCTAGTTAAGGTAATCATCAAATCTGGCACTACATATTTACCGATAGTCACATTAAAATTATTTTTTTCCTGCAAATCACGAGAGTCTTTTCCGTCTAAAGAGCCAGTAGTAATATTCACCAAATCTAACCCCAGTGTATCTTGCAATATATCTTCAATATAACCAAATGCTAAAGACTGTAAACTTGATGTAATCAGGGCATTCGCATCATCTGATGTAACGCCACTCGTATTTCCCACATTACGCCCAAATGTTAAGAGAGAGATAATTTGACGCTCTGATAAATTAGGATCAGAAGATAATTTCAATTTCATCTGCGTAGCAGGTCCATCGGCTTGCAAAGAAACACGATAATTTTTCACATTTGCCATACTTCTTATATTCAGTTCAGGAATCACACTACCTGTGACAAATTTTGCCTGTCCTTCTGTGATTTTAAAGCGATTTTTTAAATATTTCACATATCCTTTGTTGACGGATAACTTACCACTCGCCTTCGGTTCCCCTACAGTTCCTTCAAATTTAATCTTACCCTGTAGGAACATATCGTAGAGCAATGGGTTATAGAGACGTACGTTTTCTTTGGCATCGATGGTCAAGTCTAAGCCTAACGGAATGGATGTTTCTGAACTTTCAAAGGTCAATGGAATCGAGCCTACTACATCATGCAATGTAATAGCCCCCACTAAGGTCGGCATATCCTGTTTGTCTACGATGTACAGTTCACCATCTAATGGACCTGTATAAAATTCATGTCCAATTTCAATACCTTTCATTTGCAAGGCACCGTAATACGATGTAATACTTGGTCCCATCCAACCTATATTACCGGATAGACCTGCATTACCTTTTCCCATCGTCGTACTACCCGTAATATCTGCATGATTACCTCTAAATACAAGTTGTCCTTTTAATTGACTCACCGTTTTTTTCAAAGATTTTAGTTGCATAGCACCATTAGCTAATTCTATAGTGCCATCAGCCAAAATATTTGTAGAATTACCTGTGATATGAACAATACCACGAATAGCACCTTCTCCCGTTTGCACTTCTTTAAACATCAATGGCAGAACGGACAAGTTTGCCTCGTTCATATCCACGTATACATCAAACTGTTTCGTCATATCATCAGTCACATATTCATTGGTTACAAAAGCCCCCAATGGTAGCTTACCGTGAACCTTAATAGACGAGTCCGATTTTTTTATCATTCCTTGCTGGATATTCACCACTTGGTCTTCCATGGTCCCTAAGATACTCAACTGATCTAAGCTAATACCATTGATAACTGCTTGTTCCACTTCACTGGAAAATTCTACCTTTGGCGATTTCGTAAGTCCATGTACATTGATGATAAAATTCCAATTACCCTGTGCATTTATATCTTGTGTCACTAGAGGTAGGATAGTTTGTACCGGCACTTTCGATGCCACCAACTGAATATCCGTAGAACCATCTAAATCGGCTTTCCCTTTACCCACAATAAGGCCTTCTTTAATAGGCAATTTGAAGGTTCGAATATCAATCGTCCGCCCGCCATAACCTACATCCACTGTAGCAGTTCCTACTACTTCATCTCGAATCGTAGTATTTTCCAGAGTTCCTTTTACGTCCAGTTTCGGACTATCACTAGTACCACCTAACTCAATGGTAGCCTGCAACTTTCCATTCACATCTGGTATTTGTGCGTTGGTTAATGCCAATAATTGATGTAAATCTCCATCTTGGACTCGCACATACCCAAATAAGCGTTTTGGATTCTCGATTTGAACTCCACCTTTCACTTCGTAGCGACTAGTGCCACTGCCTGTGAAAGTCAATCCTTGTAGATGCACTACCTGTGGTGTAATGTACACAGAACCAGCTATATCATGCAGCGTAGTATCTTTCACCTGCATCGCATCGGACTGCACTGTACCTTCAAAGATAGGTGTATCCACAGTGCCACCGAGATGCCCTTCTACCCCGACATAGCCAATCATGTTGATTCCCATATCCCGAACAAAAGGTTCAATCGGCACCACATCGCCTACAAAATTAATATCTAAGTGCTTATCTCGCATGTCACCATCTACAATAATAGAAGAACCGTAGCTACTGATATTCAGTCTTGGCAAATGGAGATGACCATCATGATATGTATAGGCCCCCTCAATGGATGTAAACAGTTTACCATATACGGATCCATCCCAAGCCTTCAGATGCCCCTCTATTTGTGGTTGCTGTATCGTTCCATGTACATGAATATCTGTATTAAGCCATCCAGTCATAGGAATATCTGTAAAGTTTGTCAACACATCTTCGATGCGCACATCCTTTGCAGAACCTTTGATATCTATCGTTTGTTCACCGTCTAACTGGATGAATCCGTCTAGATCATAGGTGCTTTTTCTATATTCCATATCACCTTCAAGAATATGAAGGGTATTATCCTCTAACTTAGTCTTAACAAAAGCACGGTCAAACTTGGTTGTTCCATAGGAAAGCGTTTCACCAGCAATCATAACCGTTCCTATCGGATTCTCTAGAGACCCTTGTAAGTTAGCCTCTAAAGAAACAGTGCCGCCCAACGGTTTAGGGCTCCATTCATTGAATTGTTCTAATCCAATATTGGTGCCATGCAAATTAATACCAAATGTACCATTGCCGAATCGACCACTACCAGTGAAAGTACCTCGACCCCAAGTACCGTTTAGATATGGCACTATTAGCTGTGTGCCATCCCAAGATAGGCTCGCATCCAAGGCATCCACTAAGATAGATTGATACTCAATATGGTGTCCATGTACAGATCCGTTTATATTGGAAATCGCCCCCTGTTTCCCTTCAATAGTTAAGGACCCACTCACTGTGCCCTGTACAGAAGGTAATCCCTCAAGAGGCCATCCATACAAGGATACGTCTTGTACTTCTAATTGTGCTGAGAAATCTTCTGTATTCATATGATAGGAGCCAGTTCCAGTCACGGTTCCCCCTTGGGTACTCAGTTCTGCATCTCTTACATGAATCACTTGGTCTCCATAGGAAAGATGCCCTTTTCCACGGTTTACTGTCATCCCTTCATAGGCAATATCTCGTACCTCTACATCAGCACTGGCTTTTACATTTGACACAGGTCCTGTTAGCAGTGCATCTGCCGTAATAGTTCCTGTGAGTGGCAGTTGACCAAAGGAGGCTAGATTCCACTCTTTCAATCCTACGTTGACATGTAATGTAGGGTCCTCATCAAAGACATGGTGTACAGTCCCACTCACACGGAGGTGTTCGTCATTCACATTCGCTTCGATTCCGTCCAAGAACAACACATCTCCATGCATTTGAAGTGTTCCTTTCCCAGATGTTAGCCGATAGTCCTGGATGGTTGTCCCCACGTTTTGGAAGGAAAGTCCTCCTTCACCATACCAGAAGCCACCGTGTTGTGTTACTGTCAACGCAACATCTGTCAGATCACCCGTCATAGAGCTTACTGCGGTTGGTAATGAAATTCGAGTCACTATAGGAGCTATATCTAAATGTGGTGTTTCCACATAAAATGCTCGATCACCGCTACCATCCAGTGCCCATTGTATCTTGGAGTGAATTTGATCCTTTCCAATATGAGCATCAACGACTCCATCTAGCATATGACCACCATCACCCAAGACAGTACCATTCACATCTGATAGCAATAAAGGCGTTGCCTGTGGCAAGAATAGTGAAATCGTTCCATTTTCTACACGTAGCAATCCACTAAATTGACTAGGTTCTTCTGAGTCCCGTTCTTTTACCAACTGCAGTATATTCCATTGTCCAGTTTCATCTTGTACTACATTCACATGAGGTGAGGAGACAGTAATCGTTCCCACCAAAGCATCTGGTGATATCTGTCCAAAAGGATATTGCAATACCTTTAACCATTGTATAGACACGGTCAAAGCGTCCGCAATAAGTACAGATTGCCCCTTAGCATCTTCTACACTGAGATCTTTCATTTGAACAGAACCATCCCAACCAATGTGAAATGATGAATAGGAAACAGTTCCATTCAGTGCTGTATGTAATTGTTCTTGCACATAAGGTCCTACATAAGTTTCACTTAATGGTTGTAAGCCGAATCCAACGCCTGCTACACATCCACTAAGTACAATACCTAGTAGCCAATGTTTCCCCTTCATAATTTACCTCATATTACTAAGATGACTATCCCTGATTCACGATATTTACCCCAGTACCCACAGCAGAGTCAACCGGAATACCCATCGCTTTTTCTAAAGTAGCAATACTTAAATTGTAGTTATATAGTGCATCTACATAATTATTACGTGCCGTTGCTAACGAAGTTTCTGCGTCTAATACATCCACATTTGTACCCACTCCAGAACGATATCGTAGTGTCTTAATACGGAAATCTTCCTGTCCTGCTTCTACTGCAGCATGAGTACTTTTAATTTTTTGTTCTGCTGCTTTTAAATTTAAGTACGCCTCTTGCACTTGTAACTCTACCGTATCAATCGTTTGTGCATAGGCTTCTTTCGCTTTTTCTAACTTTGCTTTAGCAGCACTTACATTAGCTTTTGATTGGCCCCCATCCCATACATTCCAAGATAAGGTAGCGCCTACGGACCAGTCTTTGCTATCGTTACCAGCCCAATGTGCACCATTCATGCGTCGGCTAGCATTGGCTTTCACCACTGGAATATCAGAAGCATCTGCAAGGCCTACATTTTCTTCGGCTGCTTTCACTGCCATTGCCGCTTGTACAATGGCACCACGATGTGCTACTCCATAAGATTTTGCAGATTCCAATGAAATACCATATGGTGCATAGCTTAATTCTTTGTCTGCTGTTACGATTGGTGTAGATACAGGCAATCCTACATGATTATTGAACTTTGCCTCTGCTAAATTAGCAGCGTTTTTCGCTTCTACTAAAGCAGTTTTTGCATTCGCTAATCGTGTATTCGTAGCCAGTACATCAGATTTAGATACAATACCTACTTGATATTGTAAGTTAGCATTTTTTAAATGTTCTTCGTAATCACGGACTGTTTGTTCTGCTACATTTACCTTATTACGAGACATGATAAGGGACAAATAATTAGTGGCTGCCGTTAATTTAGCTGTTTGTGCGGCTTCCGTTAATGCTGCGCCACTGCCATCACGACTATATTTAGCTGCTTCAATTTGTGCATCCAAAGCACGATTAAATACAGATACTCCCACACCTAATTGATGCGAAAAGGCATTTCCAGTTTTACTAACACCGTTCACTTCATTTCCTGTATGGTTAGCGCTATAATTATACGTCACTACTGGATTCCTACCGCTAGTCGCAACTCCTACTTGTGCTATTGCCGCTTCATAATCCCATTGAGATTGATGTAAGGTTCTATTATTTTGCAATGCTAATGCAATGGATTGTGGCAATGTAATAGACACAGATTGACTGTTTGTCTGTGCTTGGTTTTTATATGCCTTTGTCATCATTGCTGCTTGCGCAGTTGCTTTTTCTTGAAAATGTACTAATTTTACTGTATCTGTTTGCGGTGCCGCTGCTCCTACTGTACATGCATAGGCTGCTAACATCGCTGCTACTGTCATTATTTTTGTATTCATTGGGTCCTCCTAAAATGTCTTTCTTAGCCCAAAATAATTCACACGGTTATGGTCATGTCCATACCAAGTCCATTGACCTACCACATAAGTATCTTTCCATAATTGAACATCTGAACGAATCCGATAGGAACCATGGCGGATATCGAATAGAGCACCTGATAGTGAAAGTGGTTTTCCTAAGCTCACATCGGCTCCTACACCTAATTTTCCATCAAATAGTCCGCCTCGTAAGTATACTTGATCTAACACTTGTTTCCCATAGGTGAGATCCAAATTCGATCCATTTCCTAGATTGGAAATCCCTAAAGTATACATGGCATCATTATGCATAAGGCGCACATCCACATCGGTACGAACCTTTTTATCATCTGGATTATATAGTACCTCTGCTCCTATTTGCGTCTTAAGATCCGACTTTTTTCCATCAGAACCTGCTTTCACATCTCCTCCTGTGAGACGATTTAACTTAGTCGTCAATTGTGCTGTATTATGTAAGGTTTCCTTAATATCGGCGGCGCTCTTAGGGTCTGTCACAACCCCTTCCATAGCACCTGCCATTTTCGAAATGCTATCTGTAGTCGTTTTTAAATTATTTACAATTTGACGCATTTCTGTTCCTGCTTGACCATCTGCATTAAATTGTTTCATATTCGTATCCATTTGATTTGTCAAGGATTCCATATTTCGTGTAATGCCTACCATATTCGCTGTTAAAGCTGAAATATTGTCACTATTATTCGCTAACATAGCATTCATTTGAGCCGTCAAATTTGCTGTATTTTGAGCAATTAACTCTGTCGATTGTAAGGCATTGCGTAAAGCGCTTTGTGTTTTTTCATCACCAATGATGCCATTCATGGATTGCAATGTAGTGGTGGCCGCTTCCATCAATTTCGTAGCTTGCGCCATGGTTTTATCGATTTCACTTTTTCCATCCCCTGTAATGAAAGCACCATCATCTAAATACAAAGTACTACGGCCTGGCGTAATTTGGATGAATTTATCCCCTAAAATACCATCACTTTCCATGGTAAAAGCAGAGTCTGTCGGAATTTTTACATCCTTGTCGATGTCCATAGCCACCGTAATCCCTTTGTCAGTGACTTGCATAGATTTGACTTTCCCTACTTTCACCCCTGAAAAGCGCACAGTATTGCCTTCTTTCAACCCCGTTACAGATTGAAAATTCCCAGCAATATGCATAGTAGGAGCTGCAAATATATCAAATCGTCCTAAAAATACAATACACACAGCAAATAGGACTACCCCCACTACGGTAAATAGACCTACCTTCGCCTCTGTTGTCCACTTCATGGTATATCTCCTTCTTCTTGTATCTCTGTTTTCACAGATTTACGACCCTCTATAAATTGTTGTACCTTCGGATTCTTAGAATGTCTAAACTCTTCTGTTGGTGATACTTCAATAAACTTTCCTTTATCTAGTAAGGCAATGCGGTCTGCCACAAAAAAGGCTGAGTTCATATCGTGAGTGACCACGATAGAACTACATTGCAAATGAGATTGCATGCTCCGTATTAAACGACTAATGGTGCCCGATGTAATCGGATCCAATCCTGATGTCGGTTCATCATATAGAATGATTTTAGGATCTAAAGCAATAGCACGAGCCAAGCTAATCCGTTTTTTCATCCCCCCTGATAGTTCACTAGGCATGTACTGTTCAGTCTTTGGCAATCCTACCATACGTAGCTTTCTAGCTACAGTACGTTGAATCTCCTCTTCGCTCATCGTCGTATGTTGGCGTAGTCCAAAGGCTACATTCTCTCCTACACTCATAGAATCAAATAACGCAGAGTATTGAAAGACCATCCCCATAGTTTGTCGCAACCGATCGAATTCATTCTCATCGATTTTCGTAATATCTACATCATCTACTAAAATAGTACCACTGGTAGGCCGTAAAAGACCGATAATCAATTTAAGCAAAGTACTTTTGCCCGCTCCAGAGCCTCCTAAAATAGCTAGAGTTTCTCCATCATGGATAGTTAAATCTACATGGTCTAAAATAATTCTATTCTCATAGGCTAGGACCACGTTTTGTAATTCAATCATAGGTCCTCCTAGAATAATAAGACTGATAAAAAGTAATTTAATATAAAGACTAAAATGATACTGGTTACTACAGAGCTAGTAGTAGCATAGCCAACAGCAGTTGCCCCCATATCTGTGTACATGCCTTTATAAGATCCAACTAGGGCAATAACCGCTCCGAACACACAAGATTTAATGAGTCCGTACGTCAAATCAGATAGGATCGCAAAAATTTGAATGGAGTCTAAATAGGTAGAACCGGCTAGTCCTTTCACTATGGTAGCTACCAAGTATCCCCCACCTGTACCGATAAGAACACCATAAAATGTCAAGATTGGCACCATAATCATACATGCTACAACACGAGGTACTACAAGATACCCAATGGGGTTAACCGCCATGACCTTTAAGGCATCGATTTGCTCTGTTACTTTCATAGTTCCTAACTCTGCCGTAATAGCTGCACCCACACGACCTGCTAATACAACGCCAACTAAAACTGGGCCTAATTCGCGCCCCATAGCAATGGCCATAATACCACCCACAGTTCCCTGTGCACCATAGTGTATCAATACATCTGCCATTTGCAATGTCATCACAGCGCCTGCAAAAAACATAGTTAATGATAAAATCGGCAAGGAATACACCCCTAAGTGTGCCATTTGTTCGATTGTGAGTTTCCAATTTATTTTTGGTAATTGTCCTATGGTTCTCCATAGTAACAACATGGCCTCACCTATCTGGGATAGGAAAAAGATCATTTGCTTACCAATCCATGTTAACCAAATCATAGTTCCTCCTGAGTATTTGTATCAATCTTCAGTATATCACAAAACTCTTTGAATGTGCAGTAGTACCATCGGAGTTTTCAAAATAAAAGCAGGAAATGATGCTATATCACTTCCTGCTCTCTTCGGATAAGACTATTTATTTTTCTTTTGGTCTGACTCTTCTGCTTTTACTTTCTCTTTTAAATTTGAAAGTTTTTCTTTGATCCGCTGTTTACGCAAATGGTCTCGATCTTTTTTATCTACCACTTGTACCGTAAACTGTCCATCACCTAAGACAACATAATCTACTACCACTCGTGATGCTTCATTGTTTTCTTTTTCGTCATCATCAGAGGCTTTCAAACCTTTTTTATGTTTGCCTCCATTTGGCAACTCATCATCGTCCACATCTTCCTCGTCTGCTTCTAGGCGTTGCTTTTTCGCCTTGTCCCCAGACTCTTCCACCATACTGATATCATCGGCTAAAAACTCTGCTACAATTTGGTTATTCTGATCATCTTCACTGAGATCTTTGAAATATTCATCAAAGTTTTTATGCACTTTCAATCGCTCTACAATTTCATCTGTCAAATTATATTTTTGTTTTTCAAACAAGTATGGCAATGGAATCACGCCACCACCACGCACTTCAAGTGTATAGGTTCCTAGCTTTTGATCTTCTGGCACTTTAAAGATAATTTCTCGTTGAATCTTTCCTTCGCGGTAGGCTTGTAAATTGGCAGTAATCACAATGTTGTCCCCAGGAGATACAATGACTTGGTCTGCACTAGCATCGATGATCGTAGCTGTACGTTTTGCTTCTTCCACTTGTACATCTACTTGAATATCACGGATTTCATAGTCTTTGAAAGCATTATTCATTAAACTTTCTACAATATCGAATAATTCATCGATAGATTTTTCAGATACTGAGCTACTGGAGTACACCATATTCCGTCGTTCTAAGGTAGGTAATTTAGGATCTACAGGTGTAATCTTAATATTGATCTTAGCTGTACCACCACCTACACGGTCTAGCGTTTTGTTCAGCAGGCTATATACGGAGGTCGCCACCAAGGTCGGCGTTAGTTTAGAAGATTCCACAACCGTGACCGCCGCATTTCGCTCTACCCCACGATCTAAATCACGAAGTTGCATACGCACAGGAACACCTTTTCCAAATACCCCAACGGTACCAGCAATACCTGCCCCGCGATCTTCTGTGATAACACCTACTTCTCGCCCTAAGGACCCCAATTTAAAACCAGAATCTATACTTTTTACTACTGTAAAAATACTGGAGTTATTCATGAAATAACCTGTAGAGCCACGTTTATCAAATGGGTGTCCAAAGGCAACTACTTTATCCTTATCTACATAGGTAACAGTCCCCACGGCGCCCATCTTCAAATCACCTTTTACCAGTAACGCCGCAATAGAGCCACCAGGCACCA
>CAUQZV010000041.1:0-15133 GCA_963522415.1 uncultured Veillonella sp.
TATCTAGGACCGCCATAATGTATCCTAGCGAAAGAATAAAAAGTAGATAAGCTGGTGCTTTTGTATTTGTTTTTTTCATCAACCTTCCTCCGTTATTTCATCAAACCAATTTTCATTTATCAATAGAGGGCGACCAAAAGCAAGTAAATCAAACCCTCCTTCTTTAAAATCAGAAACTAAATTATTCGAGTAAAAAATTTGTGCCTTTTTCCTTTGTAAATGAAGATATGACATTTTAGGTTGTGATGTTATTTCTGTAATAAGTGTTGGAATATCTTTGTATAGAATTTCAGGTGAACCTATGCCTCCAGTTGTTATTGTAGGCTTATTTGCAATTCTTTTCACCCAGTATGATAAATTGCCTGATTTTCCAGTGACAGCAGAATCTGTAAAGTTTATTTCAGAGCAGTCAAAGATATCAACACCTGCATTTGAAATTGGTATTATGATTTGTTTTAATTCCTCTAAAGTTTTTGCTAATTTTGCAGTAGAATCATAACTTTTAAAATTTGATAGGCGAATGAAAATCGGAAAATTGTCCCCAACAACTTTTCTACATTCCTTAATAACTCTTTCTGCAAAGTAAGTTCTATTTTTAAAACCAAACTCATCAGTTCTCTGATTGGTTTCTGCTGTTAAAAAATCATGAATTAAACTACCGTGTGCAGCATGAATATCAACTCCATCAAAACCAGATATTTGAGCTTTTCTGGCGGCTTCAGCAAATTTTTGGACAATAAGGTTAATTTCTTCAACTGATAAAGGTGACCCCACTTTCTTTTTTCCAATGTATCCAGATGGAGTAGAGACCTTAAGAGATAAATCAGTTTTTGAAAATGCTCTTGAACTCCCACTGTGCCAAAGCTCAGCAATAGCCTTACTTTTTTCTTGGTGAATTGCCTTGGTTACTTGTTTCCATACCTCAATATCACGACTGGTTGAAATATTTGGTATATTTTCATTGTTAGTAGCAGTTTCATGCTCAATATTTATAGCGCCTATAATAAATAGCCCTACATTTTTTGCTCTTCGCTTATAGAACTCGGCAATTTCTGGTTTGGGAACACCACTTTCTACAAATCCTGTTGGAACTGGATTCATTACAATCCGATTTCTTAAAGATAGTTGGGATGTCTCAAACTTGGAAAAGAGGATATTTCTCAAATCTTTATCCATATTATTTACCCTCCTGAACGATATTATAGTTTTGCGCTTCCTTTTTTGCTAAAGAAATTGCTTGTTCAATACTCATTACAGGTTTTAGTTGATAAATTTCTGAAATCTTCTGGAGTCTTTCCTCGATAGTACCGCCCACGATATGGTAAGGAATTTTTAATTCATCCAGTGTTATTAATAGCAAATCGTTTGAGCGTTTTCTAAATAATTCTGACACAGGACGATGGCCATCTGGAGCTAAAGGAAATTCAATAGGCAAATGTACAAATGATTCATAAGTTTCTTTAGCATAGTCTTTTGCAACAGACCCAAAATTTTTCATAACTTCTCTAAGATATTTGAGGTCATCAGTTAAAATAATATTTCCTTTATCTGTCTCTTGGTTGGGATTCATTCCTAATTCGGTTCTCACCATACCGTATACCCATTCATGTAAAGAGGAGCCATCAGAAACAAAAGAGCCAAGATGAGACTCCCTAACTGCTCGCTCCATTAGACGACAAATTCCTAATTGAACCAGCTCAGGACCAGTGGCGTCTTCTAATCTTTTTCCGGGTAAAGCTATGGGAAGGATCTCTCTCATAGTTTTTGCGTGTGTACGTGGTAAACCAGTATAAAAAGCTAGTGCTAAAGTCGTTGTCGTTTTTCCTGTCGAATAAGTTCCTGAAATTGCTAGTTTCATATTAGTCCTCTTTCTATTTATCTTATAGCTCTTGAGCCACGGAATATATCAATGTTGACTCTCCCAGTTTTGAAATCATATCACTAACTCGAACATTCTTTCCTTTTAAAGGTACTATTTTAGTTTTTAGAACTTGAACTTTAATGTTGCCTTCACTTAACTGTGAATTGTTTGAAAGGTTGCGTAGGATTTTAATTTTACGCATTATCAATGTTTTCGAAAATTCTCTAGGGGTTCTGTCCAAATATGGATGTAACACTTCCGCAAGTTCAGCTGTTACAATTATATGGTCTAAGATAGATGGTAATCTTTTTTTCAAGAGATGTGCTGATTCAATACTACTAAATTTATCTGAATAGGAAAAAGCAGTAGTAGCTGAAATAGAATTTAATTCTGTTTTCACCGAAATATCAGTTAGTTTGGTATCAACTGTTTTAAAGTTTGAAAAATAGTAATCTTCTCCAGAATTTATTTTAAGTTGTTTTGAGTCATCAAATAAATCGACAACTAATTCAACCGAAAACGAAGCTATCCTTCCCTTGAAGGATAGCTTATCATCTGATGATAAGCTCAATTTTGCTGTAACATTTTTCAAATCTTCTACAAGAGATTTTCCTGCTTTTACCGAGAAACTAGAAATTAGAGCATTATTGATTGTGTTCCCTTCTATGACTAATTCTTCTCTAAGAAAATCGCTGACTAGTTTCACAGCAAGTACAATAGAATCTAAAGAACTAAAATGTGGTTTTATTGACTCAATTCCTTCAAAAGTAATATGTTTAACCTTCTGAAAATATTTTACTTGTGTATATCCATTACCAAAGTATCTTCCATCAGGACTGCCGAGAATATCTTCAACACGGTCAAACTTAGTTATAATGTCCATAGTAATTTCTCTATTCAAGTGATATAATTAATTTATCATGTAATTATTTATGAAACAAGAAGGGAAAAAAAGTATAGTAACTATCAAAAAAGGAGGAAATGAATGGAGACTAGCAAAATGCAATCTTTGAAAAAATCAATTTGTCCAGCAAGAAGGGTCTTGAATTTACTAAAGGGTAAATTTACTCTTGAGATTTTATCTGAAATTATTAATGGTAATATACATTATGGTAGTCTTTTGCGTAGTGTAGAAGGTATTAATCCTAGAATATTAGCTCAACGGTTACATGATTTCGAGCAAGAAGGTATTTTATCAAGAAAAGTTTTACCGACATCGCCTCCACAGGTTGAATATAAAATGACAAAAAAAGGTATTGCTCTAAGAAGTATCGTTGAAGAAATGAAAAAATGGGAGCAAACTTATAGAAATTAGATTGAATTTACATAATTTATTATTAATATTTTTCTATAAAATAGAAAATGTAATTCTGAAAGATTTGGTAATCTTGTTAATCAAAGCAACGTAAAACCTAGTTCAAATGTGTGACTAGGATTTTTTGGCTCTATAATTTTTGTCGTGGGTAAGACCATAGGTAAAAACAGGAAAAATAAAAAATCATCTAAATAGTGGTGTGAACTTTTTGGTAAAATCTAGATCAATTCGTGTATTTTTAGGGTAAAATTCACACCACTCAATTGAAAGTTACTCAAATTAGATGAAATATTTCTTTCTGAAAACGTGGGGAAACATTGATATTAAGCATATATTTAAATTCATTCAAATACGAGATGTTCGAACCAGGTCTTAAAAAAGCTCGTAAAGCATCTCAATTCTCCAAACGTTAATTTGGTGATTACAGAACCCAGTACCCTTTATGGTGCTGGGTTTTTTGTTATCTCGTAGGCTATGTATTACACAGGAAGGAATGACAGTATTGCATGGATAAACTAGTAAGATTATTAGGCGTTGTTGCAGTGGCGATTATCATTTGGTATTTGCCACATACACCAGAAATTTCAGATCAAGGGTGGCATTTATTAGCTATCTTTACAGCGACGATTGTGGGCTTTATACTACGCCCATACCCAACAGGGGTCATGGCATTTATGGGCTCTGCAGCAGCAGTAGCTACTAGCTCGATTAAGATGAATGAAGCCTTATTGGGCTATGCAGAGCCTAATGTATGGCTTATTGTGTCGGCTATTTTCTTTTCTAGAGGAATCATTAACTCTGGCTTAGGTCGACGTATTGCGTATACTTTAATTCAATGGTTCGGCACAAGTACGTTACGCTTGGCCTATGCGTTAGCCATGACAGATTTAATAATTTCTCCAGCTACCCCTTCGAATACGGCTCGTGGAGGCGGTATCATCTATCCTATCGTGCAAAATATTTCCATGACCTTTGATTCAAGACCAGGGGAAACGGCACGTCGTATGGGAGCCTACCTAATGACTACGGCTCACACGGTAAATGCTTGTACAGTGACTGTATTCTTGACCGCTTGCAGTGGTAACTTGTTGATTACATCTTTAGGGGCAAAATTATTTGGCTATACTGTGACATGGTGGGAATGGTTTTTAGCAGGTGCCTTACCGGGATTACTTAGTATGGTCATCATGCCTTGGTTTATTTATAAAATCTATCCACCGGAAATTAAAGAAACTCCAGAAGCTCCGGCTATGGCTCGTGCAGAACGAGATAAACTAGGTCCTATCACAACGATGGAGAAAAAGGTAACGGCTATCTTTGTGGGGGCCATTGTATTGTGGTCTACCACAACGATTACTGGTTTACATGCAACAGTCATCGCGATTATGGCGGTACTAGCTTGTGTCATCAGTGAATGCCTCACATGGGATGACATTTTAAAAGAAACCACTGGTTGGGATATTTTAATCTGGATGGGTACTCTAGTAGGTATGGCTGGATTGCTTGGCAAATTAGGCGTAGTAGCTGTGTTTGCGAAATTCGTCAGCAACATGCTAGGTGGAATGTCTTGGGAGTGGGCTGCCTTGATTATTTCTTTGGTCTTTGTATACTCTCAATATTTCTTCGCTAGAGGGACGGCTCGTATTACGGCATTATTTTCTGCCTTTGCCTCTATTTTGATTGCCTTAGGGGCACCAATTCCGTATGCGATTTTGATGTTTGGCTTGATGAATAGTCCAGGATGTACGCTGACACATTATAGCTCTGGGGTAACACCAATCTTCTTTGGTAGTCACTACGTGCCACAAGTGACATGGTGGAAAGTAGGGTTTTATATTTCCGTATTGAATTATATCTTCCATTTCTTCTTTGGTAATTTAAGTATGAAGTTATTTGGAATCATCTAAGATAATGCAACTAAAGAAATGCTTTCTGTGTAGTCATCGTAGTGCATGAGTATTTGATTTCTCTGTAATGATGATAGTATATGACTCCATAGAAGTAATGGATGTAATATCCTTTATAATCAGAACTAGGATAGGTTTTATAGAAGGTTGTGCTGAAATGCCATAGGTGCATTTCAGTACAATCTTTTTTGTGCTGTTTTAAATGTGGTGGCTCATATATGCGTGGTTCTGACATTTGTGATAGAGATTTTAAGAAATGAAAATAATAATTAAGAAATAAAAAAGCATTATTATAAATTCTACTTTTATCATAAGTTATAATAATAAAAATAAATTATTATATTTTTAATAATGATACTTATTGAAAATGCTTGGACTTTCATGTATAATAATGATAATGATAATGAAAGAAATATCCGTCCAAGAGGTACTTATGAAAAAAGATAGTCGAATAGGCAAACGTTGGAAAATTGCCGAACATCAAGAAGAAGTAGAATCTCAGTTGACCTCTGGATTAGCAGTACATCCTATTGTTTCTCATTTATTGGCAAATCGTGGGATTACTACTGTAGAAGAAGGTCGAACATTCTTATATAGCACAATGGATGATTTATTAGATCCTTTTATGTTAAAAGGTATGGCACAGGCTGTGGAAGAAATCGAAAGAGTCTTAGCTATGAATGGGTCCATTGTCATTTACGGAGATTATGATGTGGATGGTATTACTGCTACATCACTAATGTACCGATTTTTTTCGCGCTTAGGAGCGAATGTAACTTATTATATTCCAGAGCGACAAAGTGAAGGCTATGGTCTCAACTTAGAAGCTTTGGAATATTTGATTGCTCAAAAAACAGACTTAATTATTTCTGTAGATTGCGGTATTAGTTCTTATGATATTGTAGAAGCTGTGAGAGATCGCGTGTCTATGATTATTACAGACCATCATACATCACCGCCGCAAATACCAAGAGCTACAGCGGTGGTTAATCATAAACAGCCAGAGTGTCCCTATACAGATAAAAACCTATCTGGCGTAGGTGTGGCGTTCAAAGTCTGCCAAGCTTTATGGAAACGTCGTACTGGTGAAGAATATCGAGAAGATTTAGATATTGTAGCTCTGGGAACGGTAGCTGATGTAGTTCCCTTAGTGGGAGAAAATCGGATCATCGTCCGTGAAGGTTTGCGTAAAATGACAGAGTCCCCTAATGTAGGTATTCAAGCTTTAGTGCAAGTTGCAGGCTTAGAAGGTAAAGTGTTATCTGCAGGTCATATTGGATTTACCTTAGCACCACGATTAAATGCAGCAGGTCGTGTGACACATGCGACGCGTGCTGTAGAATTGCTGATTACCACGGACCCGGCTGAGGCCATGGACATTGCAGAAGAGTTGCAAGAAATAAATGCGGAGCGACAACAGATTGAACGGGCTATTTTTGAAGAAGCGTATCAATCGGTATTAGCACAAGGAAGTTTGGCGGATCAATGTATTGTAGTGGCGGGCGAAGGCTGGCATCCTGGCGTTATCGGTATCGTTGCGTCCCGTTTAGTAGAAGCCTTTTATAAACCGACCATGGTGATTAGCATCCATGATGGCATAGGCAAGGGTTCTTGTCGGAGTATTGATCATTGTAATATGTATGATATGTTAACCTATGCAGGAGATACATTAATTCAGTTTGGTGGTCATGCACAGGCGGCAGGATTTAGTGTACAAGCAGAACAGATTGATGCTTTGCGTGAAAAAGCTAGCGAATTTTGCCGTAAGCAGTTAACGGAAGAAGATTATATTCCGATTGTTACCATTGATGGCGCTATGCATAGCGATGATATTAGTATTGACCTGATTGATCAAATTGCTACCTTGGAGCCTTATGGTATGGGCAATAGTACGCCTGTGTTTGCCCTTCCTAAGATTCGTGTACAGAATCTGTATCCTATGGGCTTTCAAAAAAATCATTGTAAGATTATTCTACAAGGTCAACAGGGCCCTATTGATGCGGTGGCTTGGCAAGGGGAACATTATATGCAAGAAATCTTTGCTGATGACCCTGTAAAAGTAGCCTTTTCCTTGCAGAAAAATGAATGGCAAGGTGTGGTGACGCCACAGCTTATTGTGCAAGATATGGAGCCGCTTTCACAGCAACGAGAACGATTAGAAGTAGATAGTTTGCGTAAACTGTATACGGTGGTGAAACAAATTTTCCGATCTCCCACAGCACCGAAATATATTGTGGAACGGGAAACCTTGGAAAGCCGACCACAAGAGATGACTTCTAGAGAAGCTATTCTTGCCCTTGAAGTGTTTAAGGAATTAGGCATTTTGAAAGAAGAAGTATTAGAAGATGGACGTCATGTATATCGCTGGGTGAATGTGCAACAAAAGTTGGAACTTCACACATCCTTGACGTTTATGACATATAGTCAGGAGGGAGCATAATGGTAAGTACTATAAATACCCCTCAGGAGCATACATTTAATAAAGAACGAGAATATGGACAATTTATGGACCGTGTTCGGTCCTATTTACCAGAAGAAGACTGGCCAGTTATAGAGCGTGCGTTTGCACTGGCAGATAAAGCCCATGCGCCACAAAAACGGGCTTCTGGAGAACCGTATATCTTGCACCCATTAGGGGTTGCCACTATATTGAGTGAACTACAAATTGATCGATCTACCTTGGTATCTGCTTTATTACATGATGTAGTGGAAGATACAGAGATAAGCTTAGAGGAAATAGAAGAACAATTTGGACCAGAAGTGGCTTTCTTGGTGGATGGGGTTACAAAGCTGAATCAATTTCAGTATCAAACGAAAGAAGAGCAGCAAATTGAAAATTATCGGAAGATGATTTTAGCCATGGCAAAAGATGTGCGTGTAGTGGTCATCAAATTAGGGGACCGCTTGCACAATATGCGTACCTTAAAGCATATGCGGCCTGATAAACAACAGCGCATTGCCCAAGAAACATTAGAAATTTTTGCGCCATTAGCACATCGCTTAGGTATCTTTAATATTAAATGGGAACTAGAGGACTTATCGTTCCGCTATTTAGAACCAGAAAAATATTACGACCTAGTACAACAGATGAGTGAAAAACGACAAGCTCGTGAGGATATCGTAAATGATACTATGAATACTTTGAAAGATGCTTTGGAACGTGCTCATATTAAAGCAGATGTAAAAGGTCGTCCCAAACACTTTTATAGTATTTATAAGAAGATGAAAAAGGACAATCGTGATTTATCGCAAATTTACGATTTGTATGCAGTGCGTGTCATCGTAGATACAATTCCAGATTGTTATGCTGTGTTAGGTACAGTACATAGTTTGTGGAAACCGTTGCCGTATCGATTTAAAGATTATATTGCGATGCCGAAGTCGAATATGTATCAATCCTTGCATACGACAGTAATTGGCACGAAAGGACAGCCGGTAGAAATTCAAATTCGTACTTGGGATATGCATCGTGTGTCTGAATATGGTGTAGCTGCTCATTGGCGCTATAAAGAGGGCAATAAAGGCAAGGCAGAAGCTGATTTTGATGCAAAGGTAGGCTGGATTCGTCAAGTTCTTGAGTGGCAAGATGCCAGCGATCCGAAAGAATTGTTGAATGCATTAAAACTAGATGTCTTTACAGGAGAAGTATTCGTCTTTACCCCAAAAGGCGACGTTATGAAGTTGCCGAAAGGCACAGTGCCACTGGATTTTGCTTATCGTGTTCATACCGATGTGGGGAATAAATGCGTAGGAGCCAAAATTAATGGCAAGATTGTTCCTTTGGATTATGAATTACAAAATGGTGACATCGTTGAAATCGTCACTTCTAAAAATGGGAAACCACGGTTAGACTGGTTGAATATTGTTGGTTCTACAGAAAGTAAGACGAAGATTCGAAACTGGTTTAAGCGAGAAAATAAAGAAGAAAATATCGTCAAAGGTCGCGAACTATTAGAAAAAGAAGCGAAACGCTTAGGCTATGATTGGAAGGACTTAACAAAAAATGGTCGTCTAGAAAAGATTGGAAAATCTTTGAATGCTGGCGGTGAAGCTGAACTGTACTCTGCCGTTGGCTTTGGTGGACTTTCAGTGAATACGGTACTCCTCAGATTAGTGGATATTCATAAGCAGGAAGTCGCTAAGGAAGAGCAGCGAAAAGATACAATGGCTGTCATCGACCGTCTTAAAGTACATCAAGGAAAATCTAAGAAAAGTAGCAGTGGTGTTCTTGTAAAAGGTGAAGCTGGTGTGATGGTTCGTATGGCTCGTTGTTGTAACCCTGTACCAGGAGACGATATTATTGGTTATATTACAAGAGGCCGAGGCGTTTCTGTACATCGTGCAGATTGTACCAATATTGGTCATACGCCAGATGATTTGAATCGTATGATTGAGGTTGACTGGGAAGGAGCTACACTGGATCAATTCCAAGTAAGTGTGTCCGTGCATGCCTATGATCGCAGTGGTTTGTTGATGGAAGTGATGGCAGTCTTGTCAGAAATGAAAATTAACATTTCCAATATTAATGCGAAAACTGACGAGGCAAAAGATGTAACTATTCATTTAATGTTAGATATTAAAGATTTGTCACAACTCGATTATGTGATGACGAAGTTGCGTCGAGTGAAAGATGTATATTCAGTCCATAGAGGAGGGAAAGCATGAGAGCCGTTGTACAACGTGTGAGTTCTTCTTCGGTTACCGTAGATGGATCTGTTATTGGTAGTACGAAGCAAGGACTTCTAGTGCTAGTAGGTGTAACAGATACGGATACAACAGAGGATATACAATATATCTGCGATAAGGTCAGTCACTTACGCATCTTTGAAGATGAACAGGATAAGATGAACCTATCCGTATTAGACGTAGGTGGTGAGGTGTGCGTAGTGTCGCAATTTACCCTCTATGGAGATGCGCGCAAGGGTCGTCGACCGAACTTTATGAAAGCAGCACCACCTAGTATGGCAGAACGGTTATATTTGGAGCTAGTAGAGGCTTTCAAAGGAAAAGGTTTAACCGTGAGTACAGGTCAATTTCAAGCTCACATGCAAGTGGCATTGGTCAATGATGGACCTGTGACGATTCTATTAGATAGTAGTAAAGAGTTTTAGTGGAGTTAAGAAATGAAGTTATATTATATGCCCTTAGGGGCGTATGGAACAAATTGTTACATTGTGCATAATGAAGCAGATAATACGTGCCTTGTAACGGACCCAGGTGACGAAGGAGAGAAGTTAAAAGAAATTCTAGATAGTCACGAGTTTAAGGTGCAAGGTATTTTATTGACTCATGGCCACAGTGATCATATTGGGGCAGTACAAACATTGGTGGATGCGTACCATGTACCGGTGTATATTCACGAAGGGGATGCGGAGTATTTAACGAATCCAGAAGTGAATTTGAGCGCTTACTCTGGTCGATCCATTACTGCGAAAGTAGATGATGTGCGATATGTGAAAGAAGGAGATACCATTTCATTAGGCGATACGACATTTACGGTGATAGAAACACCGGGGCATACGCCAGGTGGTGTGTGTTATTATACAGAGGGAACTTTGTTAGCCGGTGATACCTTATTCCAAGGGTCAGTGGGTAGAACAGATTTTCCCAATGGTGATTTTGAACAGTTGAGTAAAGGGATTAAAGAAAAACTTTACACGTTACCAGATGATACAAAGGTCTATCCAGGTCATGGAGGGCAAACTACCATTGGTGACGAAAAGCAATCTAATCCGTTTGTACGGTAGGTGATAGGATGGGAAATAAATCCATACAGTATTGGTTGCGTTGCATTTTGCTGGTCTTGGCTAGTATAGGCTTGTTAATCGCCTTACCAGTGGTGATTCCTTTGATTATTGCGGTTATATTAACATTGCTGTTATGGCCATTAGTCAATATGACACAAACCTATGCAAGACGATATTGGAAACAATGTCCACGATGGATTGCTATCATTCCATCATTTATCGTGGTAGCGTTGATTTCTACATTGTTAGTACGGTATGTAATGCTACCAGTAATTGGTGAATTAACTAAATTATTAATCAATTTACCCTATGTATTAGATCAATTTGTAGCAGTGGTGAAAGGATTACAAGGTATCGATGGGGAAAGTATTATACCTCATCAATTTGATGGAATCATCAATACTACTTTGATAAAAATTGGTAATTATGGTATGGACTTAGCACAACGTGGTGTACTGGCCATCGTGTCCTTTGCTAGCACCTTATTACAATTATTGTTAGTGCCGATTTTGACATTCTACTTACTGAAAGATGGCCGTACCATCAAACGAGCTGTGTTAGATATTTTTTCTAGCCCTACATCAGCTCATTTAGAGGAAGTGGTGAATGACATTCTTCGCACATTAGGCGGGTATTTACGAGGTCAATTATTACTGGCGAGTAATATGTTTTGCCTTACCTTTATCGTATGTTATTTCTACGATTTACCATATCCCCTAGTATTGGCTGTGTTAGCGGGTATTGCAGAATGGATTCCGATTATTGGACCATTTATTAGTGCAGCCCCGGCCATTATTTTAGCTGCTGTTATCAGCGGCCCTCTAGCAGTGAAAGTTGCTATTACATATGGTGTATTGCAAGTGCTAGATGGACAAATCATCATGCCCAAGATTATGGGGCATGTCATTAATCTTCCCCCATTAGTGATTATTACTGCTATTTTTGTAGGTGGCTATTTCTTTGGAATGATCGGCATGATGACGGCCGTACCACTCACCGCCATTGCACAAATTATAGCGAAACGCTTATGGTATTTTAATAGATATTATGTATTACAGAAAGAGGAACATCATGGATAAAGCAACAGAAGTACAAGCAACAATGGAAAAATTGAAAGAACGTATTAAAGATAAAAAATACAAATTGACAACACAAAGACAAATTATTTTACAAACTTTCATTGAAGCAGAAGAAAAACATTTAAGTGCAGAAGATGTATATATTTTAGTGAAAAAGAATAATCCAGATATTGGTTTAGCTACGATTTATCGTACATTGGATTTATTTACTGAGTTAGACTTAGTGAAACGTTTAGATTTTGGTGATGGTCGTAATCGCTATGAATTGAATAGCGATGAGTTATCTCATTTCCATCATCATTTAATCTGCGTGAAATGCGGGTGCGTGAAAGAATTTGAAGATGATATGCTGGAAACATTAGAATCTATTATTGCTAAAAAGTTAAACTTCCACACAACAGACCATCAATTAAAAGTATATGGTTTCTGCGGTGATTGTCATGAAGCGGCAAAAGCGTTAGAAGCTGAAAAAGGAAATGCATAAAACATATTGGTATGACGGGCCTAGGGAGTTGGGATCCGTCATAGCTCATCAGTGTGGAGCAGTAGGGTTATTTTCGTCGAAAGAAAATCCAGACTTTATCATCCATGTATCGTATAGTGGAATAGTGGCATCTCCCGTATGTGAACAAGGGCCTAGCCATGGAGCATCAATAGAAAGTAGACTTCCTGTGAATGATCTGGTGCAAGTTAGGTATGCAAGCACCGAATTGGGTATGGAGGACGATGATACATACTTAATGTTGAAGTTGTTCTGTCACAGACGGATACAGGATGAGTTATTGAAGACTGAGGTACAGGTTTCATCAGAACTATATTCTGACTATATCCATATTTGGTCCCTTTCAGGGAAAGATAGTGTAGATGGCCGAAAAGTGGTTGGCCGAGAAGTCTTATCAGAGCTTAGACGTATATTGGGTGTGAAGACAAGTTTGTGGGGCACCTTGGTAGGCGTACGTCCTACTAAGCTGACCCATAAATTATGGGATTCTCTAGGTGATTTAGAGCAAGTTCGTCAAGAACTGGAAAGTACCCATAGCATTAGCCATGTGAAGTGGAAACTATTAGAGCAAGTGGCGGTCTTGGAGCGCCCCTATGTGGCACATTTGCAGCAATCTCCCAAGGAGATTAGTCTGTATAGTGGCATTCCTTTTTGTGAAACCCATTGTACCTATTGCTCCTTTCCTTATGGGCTGATTCAGAATTATGGAAAGGTGTCGGACTTTGTGGATGTCTATCATCGTGATATAGAACATATGAAAAGGCTTGTTAAAACACATAATTTAGAGGTACAATCGTTATACATGGGTGGAGGAACTCCAACAAGTTTAGGAGATGGAGACTTTCATCATATTGTGCATGCATTGAGGGATGTGATTCCCAAGGGCCATGAGTTTACTGTAGAAGCAGGCCGTCCTGATTCATTGAATGCTAACAAGGTGCAATCCATTGTAGATGCCGGCGTGACTAGGATTAGCTTGAATCCCCAAACGATGCAAGATAAGTTGTTGCGCATCATTGGTCGTGGTCATAGCGTAGCAGAATTTTTATCTATGTATGACTATGTGGCGAGCCACACAAATTGTTCTATCAATATGGATTTTATTGCAGGTTTACCACGTCAGACCCTGGGGGATATGTATGAGAATGTGCGATACATAGAACAATTACGTCCTCATAATGTGACGATCCATACATTGGCGTTGAAAAAGGGAAGCCCATTATATGGAAGTCGATTTGCCAATGAAATTCCTTCTGAAGATGTGGTGCAAACCATGTTAGATGAAACTCATGGAGCTTTGTTGCAACTAGGTTATATACCGTATTATATGTATCGTCAACAATACATGGTGGGGCAAATGGAGAACATTGGCTACACCTTGCCAAATTATGAAAGTATCTATAATATACAAATGATAGAAGAACGTCAGTCTATACTTTCTATAGGACCTGGTAGTGTGTCTAAATGGATAGGTGGCAGTGATTTTAGGCAACAAAAACAATACATGCCGAAAGACGTAGATACGTATATTCAAGATATACAACGACTATTAGAGAAACGTACTTTACTAAGTAATGAACATTGGAGGGACAGCTAGTGGCTATTCAAAAACCAAGAGGGACACAGGATTTATTGCCAAGTGTTCTTGGAAATTGGTACTATATTGAAAATACCATTCGTCGATTATGTAAGACCTATGGATTTGAAGAAGTTCGTACGCCTATGTTTGAAGAAACGGGCTTATTTTTACGCGGTATTGGGGAAACTACAGATATCGTGCAAAAAGAAATGTATTCCTTTCCTACAGGGGATAAAAAAGATCAATCTTATACATTGCGTCCAGAAGGAACTGCGTCTGCGGTTCGTGCCTATTTGGAAAATAAAATTTATGGTCAAGAATCGATTACAAAATGGTTCTACATTGGACCTATGTTCCGTCACGATAAACCGCAAGCTGGTCGGTATCGTCAATTCCATCAATTTGGGGTAGAATTATTGGGTACACAAGCCCCAAGTGCAGATGCGGAATGTATCTCTTTGGTGCTGCAACTATTGCGTGACCTAGGTTTAAAAGATTTGAATGTAGAAGTAAACTCTGTAGGTTGTCCAACGTGTCGCCCTGCGTATAGAGAGAAATTAATTGCTTTCTTTGAACCAAAAAAAGAAGAACTATGTGAACTGTGTCAAAGTCGCTTATACAAGAATCCATTGCGTATCCTGGATTGCAAAGAAGAAAAATGCCAACAATTGGCAGTAGGTGTTCCGGAGTTAAGTGAAAACTTATGTGAAGAGTGTCAAGATCATTTCCATCATGTGAAAGAATACTTAACAGCCGCTGGCGAGAAATTCAGCTTAAATCCACGCTTGGTTCGTGGCTTAGATTATTACACGAAAACTGCTTTCGAAGTACAATATACTCCATTGGGGTCTCAAAGTGCAGTTGCTGGTGGTGGACGTTATGATGGTCTTGTAGAAGAACTAGATGGTCCACATACACCTGCGGTAGGCTTTGCAATGGGCATGGAGCGCTTGTTGTTGGCATTGGAAAAACAAGGTTTATTACCAGAGCCAACACAAGAAGATTCCGTCTTCGTAGTAGCATTAGGAGAAATGGCACAAAAAGAGGCTTTCAGAATTACGAATACTTTGCGCAATGCCTATGTGAAGGCAGAAATGGAAGGTTCTGGTAAATCTATGAAGAGCCAAATGAAGTATGCTAACA
>CAUQZV010000042.1:0-14965 GCA_963522415.1 uncultured Veillonella sp.
ATACTATAAGAAGTGATTCTTGTATGTAGCTGAGGCAACGAATTTTATTCACAAACTATACACGGCTTATACACGGGAAATTTAAAGTTACACACAGAATTATCCACAAAAAGTGATTAAGTTAAGACAAAAATAAAAGTATACTTAAGGTATCATTGGATTACACACAGAGTATACACAAGATAACCACATAGTTATACACATACCATGTGATAACAAGTGAATAACTTGTAGCTTACACACAGACTAGACACAGGATACCCACATGGTTATCCACAGAACAGTGTATATGTTATGATGGTTATATAGGAGTGGAGTATGATACTAGTCTGTAAGAGTATCCGTGTGGAAAGATTTGGCATGTATATAGAGGTGTAGCGCGCGTGGTATGTATGATATGTGCAGCGTATACTATGAACCTAGAACTTGTTTGTTGGTGCTGAAGATAATTTTTATAATAAATCAACCTTGATATATAGAATATATTATTCTAATTTGTAGAATAGCAAGCTAGTTTATAAACTGATATAGGAAATCTGATTTGTATGTGTCTATTTGCTACGAAAGATACCTTTAGATAACTTCATTAGAAGCATTGCCTATTTGCGATAGTATAATGGCTTTTAAAGAAATAGGTTAGCTAGTATCGAAATAAGAATGCTACCCTATATAAAGTAATAGTAAGAAAAGGATATATATAGTGAAAGTTTTATATGAAAATGTGCAGGTTGCTACTTTTGTAGCGCGACCTAACCGATTTGTGGTGCATTTAGAATTAGATGGACAGATGATTGCAGCTCACTTGCCGAACCCTGGACGTATGTGGGAACTTCTCTTTGTAGGGGTGAAGATGTATGTGGTACATCATCCCAAAGAAGGAGCAAAAACACAATATCGTGTCATCGGTATTGAACGTGATGGTGTGCCTATCATGTTGGACACCAATTATTGTAATGATATGGCAGAGTACATGATCGGGGAACAACTCATCCCTGGTTGGGAAGAGTGGCGTGTGGTACGCCGGGAGTACACCGTGGGTCATAGTCGATTCGATTTGCTCCTTACCAATGATAAGGAAGAACACTTTTTATTGGAAGTGAAGTCTTGCACTTTATTTGGTGATCAAGGAGCGATGTTCCCTGATGCGGTGACGGAGCGAGGACGAAAACATTTACTACACTTACAAGAGTTACAACAAGAAGGATACTGCACAGGGATTCTGTTCTTAGTGCAGTGGGAACGAGCTATGTGGTTTTCCCCAGACTTTCACACAGATTTGGAATTTACCAAAACATTTATTGAGGTAGCGCCGCAGTTAGATTGGAAAGCGATGGCGTTACAGTGGACACCGGAGTTTACGAAACCTACAGTGGTGCGCGAGTGCTTGTACAATGATGAAGCGGTGCGCCGAGAAGCGGAGGACCGTGGGGATTACCTCATGGTGTTGCAGGTAGAAGAGCCGGTGACCTTAACCATCGGTAGCAAGGGCGACATGCACTTTGATCCAGGCTATTATGTGTACGTAGGCTCAGCGAAGGTAAATTTAGAAAAGCGCATTGAACGTCATAAGAGGAAGCGGAAAAAGAAACATTGGCATTTAGATTATTTGCGCAGTGTCAGCACGGTTGTGGCAGCCTTACCAATTCGTAGCTCCAGTGATTTAGAGTGTGAATTGGCGAAGGCGATGAAAGTCATCAGCACAGATGAGGTAAAAGACTTTGGCTGTAGCGATTGTCATTGTGAATCACATCTATTCAAGATGGATGTGAATCCTATCCATGATGAACGCTTTATGATCGATGTGGTGGAACAGTTCCGTATGAATCGATTAAATGAGGCGATGTTAGACTTTCACAAATAAAGGAACAAGAATATTTATACAATATATACGTTTATAAGTGTTTATATTTGAGCGTATTGAAACTTTCATGTAAAAAGATAGAAAAAAAGTGCATAAAATGGTATAATGGATTAGTTATATAATCAGTGTTGTAAAATGAGGTGATACAATGGAGGAAAAGGCTTGGAGTCACGGCAAGATTCTGCCGGTCCAAATCGATAAAGAAATGCGCAGCTCCTACATCGATTACGCCATGAGCGTTATCGTTATGCGCGCACTTCCAGATGTACGTGATGGGTTGAAACCTGTACACCGTCGTATTCTATATGCGATGCATGAAACAGGCATGACACCGTCGAAACCGTACAAAAAATCGGCTCGTATCGTCGGCGACGTACTTGGTAAATACCACCCACATGGTGATAGCTCCGTGTACGATGCAACGGTGCGTTTAGCCCAAGATTTTAATACAAGATATCCACTCGTGGATGGTCATGGTAACTTCGGTTCCATTGACGGCGACTCTGCAGCGGCTATGCGGTATACAGAAGTTCGTATGTCTCGTATTGCGACAGAAATGCTCGCAGATATCGAGAAGAAAACAGTGGACTTCATGCCGAACTATGACGAATCCTTGGAAGAACCAACCGTACTTCCTGCCAAGATTCCGAATTTGTTGATCAATGGTTCCGCCGGCATTGCCGTAGGGATGGCCACAAATATTCCTCCCCACAATTTAGGGGAAGTGGTAGATGGTCTTGTAATGCTCATCGACGATCCAGAGGTAGATGTGAATCAATTGATGACGGCTATCAAAGGTCCAGACTTCCCAACAGGGGCTTCTATCCTTGGTCGTGATGGCATTAAAAAAGCCTATGCCACAGGTCGTGGTAGCATCAAAATGCGTGCGAAAGCTCATATTGAGGCTATGACGAAAGGGAAACATCGAATCGTAGTCACAGAAATTCCGTACCAAGTAAATAAAGCGCGCTTGATTGCAACCATTGCAGATTTAAGCCGTGATAAAGTGGTGGACGGCATTACGGCCCTTCGTGATGAAAGTGACCGCCGTGGTCTTCGCATCGTTATCGAATTGCGCGCGGACGTGCAACCAGATATTGTGTTGAATAAACTATATAAACATACACAATTACAAGATACATTTGGTGTGATTATGTTGGCGCTAGTAAAAGGACATCCAAAAGTATTGACTTTGAAAGAAGTGTTAGGTCACTACTTAACGCACCGTCAAGAAGTGATCGTGCGCCGTACAGAGTTCGACTTGGCGAAAGCAGAAGCTCGTGCGCATGTATTGGAAGGCTTGTTGATCGCTTTAGATCATATTGATGAAGTGATCCATACGATCCGCAGTTCTCAAACTACAGATATTGCTCGTACTGCTTTGATTGAAAAGTTCAACCTTACAGAAATTCAAGCGAACGCTATTTTAGATATGCGTTTAGCTCGTTTAACAGGTTTAGAACGTGAAAAAATTGAAGAAGAACATGCAGCATTATTGGTGTTGATTGCGGACTTGAAAGCCATCCTAGCTTCCGATGAACGCCAACGTGAAATCATTAAAGAGGAGTTAATCGCCATGAAAGAAAAATATGGCGATAAACGCCGCAGTGAAATCACTATTGATACATCTGACTTTGATGTGGAAGATTTAATCGCTGACGAAGAAATGGTTATCACTTTAACTCGTCAAGGCTATATCAAACGCATGAATGCCAATGTGTATCGCAACCAACATAAAGGTGGCGTAGGCGTTGTGGGCATGAAAACGAAAGAAGACGATTATGTGGCGCAAATTATGCATGTGCGCACTCATAATACATTGTTGTTCTTCACCTCCACAGGCCGTGCATACCGCTTGAAAGCCTACGAAGTGCCAGAAGCATCCAGTCGTAACTCTCGTGGTACAGCCATCATCAACGTACTTCCTCTTAACGTAGGGGAAACAGTGACGAACATGATCGATTTAGAACGCATCTCCAGCGATGTGAACTTGTTCATGGTCACAAAACAAGGCGTTGTGAAGCGCACATCCATCGATGAGTATCGCAACATCCGCCGTGGTGGCTTGAATGCAGTGGCATTGGACGAAGGGGATCAGTTGATTTCTGTGGGCTTGACCTATGGCAACCAAGATGTATTGCTAGGTACGAAAAAAGGTATGGCTATTCGCTTCCATGAAAGTGACGTACGTTTGTTGAAACGTGCTGCTCGTGGTGTGAAAGGTATCAACTTGAACGCTGGTGACGAAGTTGTCGGTGCTAGCATCATCCACGGTACTGGCGAAGAATGCCAAGTCTTTACTATCAGTGAAGAAGGTTATGGCAAACGCAATGTAGAAAGCTCCTACACAGTACAAAAACGTGGTGGTAAAGGGACTAAAAACTTTAAAATCACCGACAAAACTGGCGAAGTAGTAGCCGTAGAAATCGTGAATGACAACGATGAAATGATGCTTATTTCTGAACAAGGTAAGATCATTCGCTTTGACGTGAACGACATTGCCGTGAAGAAAAGCAAAGCCATTTCTGGCGTGAAAACTCAGAACCTAGACGAAGGAGATAAAATTGCTTCTGTAGCGGTTATCTCTGGAGAAGATCTAAAAGAAGACGAAAGCTTATTCTAGTATTGGCTTTCTTGCCATTCTAAATGGTGCATAAGGGAAGAGCACGGTATACCCCTCACAAACGGTATTGCATAATGTATCGTCATTTGTTTCGTTATGCAGTCTGTGGCGCTCTATCTAAAAGGGAAGACCGTAACACACCCCTTCTCAAACTATACAGTGGTTATGTTTGTTCAGGGGTATGTTACGGTCTTCTGCATATGCGAGATTTAGGTAGAAAGGAACGCCACAAGGCTACTACTCGTAAGGGTGTTCCTCAGGGAGAGGTTATAAAATGCTTGAAACATGTTGCGGAATGTGCTATAGTGTTAATTAATGAAAGGCTTAACTAACAATTAAATAAATTAATTTACTTAGTAAGTCATTTTATGATAAAATTATAAAGGAAATCAAAATCTGCGCTGGCCTAGTACCTGTGCGGTTTCAGAGGTATTTTTGAAACATGATGTTAACACTATTTTTCAAAAGTGCAATCTGCGCCGTAAAGTGGATTTTGAAGGGCGTGGTTATGCGGATTTATAATCTGATAACTAGATATCTGTGCGTAAATAGTGCACTGCACCATTTACGTCCACCATTGCGGGGACTGAAACTATTGTTTGCCAAAGTCCGACCATCCGTCAATTTTATAGACTTTAGAATTACTTCCCCATTGCGGGGACTGAAACTCACCATTGATTACTGTGTCATTAAATAATGCGGACGTTGCCTTCTTTAGAATTATCTTCCCATTGCGGGGACTGAAACGTTTCAAGATCAGAAGTAAGTTTATCTGTGGTGACCTTTAGAATTACTACCCCATTGCGGGGTCATGCAAACTACATCATCCTTTTCCCTAGGTACATAGATCTGTGCGTAAATAGTGCACTGCACTATTTACGTCCACCAATGCGGGGACAGGTGAAATACCGATAGTCTTTTGCCCAAGAATGGATATCTATGCGTAAATGGTACACCGTACCATTTACGTCTTCTGCTTTTGGGGAGTTAGTGTTTAGCTTAATCGGAAATAAAAAAGAACCGTCTAGCATATTGCTAGGTGGTTCTTCTTGTGTTTGTGTAATTTAAGTAGTAAGGGTTGCCACATGGCTACTACTCGAAATGGCTTTATACTTTTCTCGCATTGAATTTTATCGATGAATAGCATATAATAGTAATGTTATATCATAAAATCAGAGTATTAGGAGGCGAGTCCTATTTTAGACTTTAAGCGTTTTACCTTAGAAGATAAGCCCCGTATTGATGCGTATTTCTCAGAGCATCATTATGAAGCGTCAGATAATAGTTTTACTACATTATTTATGTGGCAAGATATTTATGGCATTACTTGGGCAGAAGAAGAAGGCGTATTATTTATTAAAGGTGGTGGAGTGACAGAATCTCCATTTATGTTACCACCGTTTGCGGGAAAAGATGCCAAGTTTGTAGATGGATTACAAATGGCGAAAGAGTGGTTTAAGGAGAACCAAATTCCATTTTTATTAAAAGGTGTGAACCCAATCATGATGGAACGGATGCAAAAGTTGTGCCCAGATTGCTATGAATTTACACCTGACCGGGATAACTTTGAATATATCTATCGTACAGAAGATATGATTACCTTAGCAGGTAAAAAGTTACGTCAAAAGAAAAATCATTTGAATCAATTCCGCATGCAATATTCTAATTATGAATATATGCCTATTGATGATACTACCATTCCTCTCTGTCGTGAAGCGGCAGCGCAATGGGTGGAGGCACACCATGAAGAAGGTATTGAAGATGAGCTAACTGCCATCAATTTGCTCTTTGATCATTGGGATGCATTAGGCCTTGTAGGTGGTTGCATTAAATTGTTCGGACGAGTAGAGGCTTTCACCATTGGGGAAATGTTGAATGAGCATATGGCGCTCATTCATATTGAGAAAGCAAATCCAACCATCCGAGGTTTGTACCAAGCTATTAATAATGAATTTATTCGTCATGAATTTGCGGATACACAGTTTATCAACCGTGAAGAAGATATGGGCTTACCAGGTCTTCGTATGGCGAAAGAGTCGTATAACCCAGATCATTTTGCTGAAAAATATGATGCTCGTTGTATCAAAGAAGGTACTTGCGAGGGTAACCATCCATGACCTATTTTTGGGAAGGACTACTGATCGGCTTTGCCGTGTTGGCGCCCATAGGAATGCAAAATCTATTTATCATTAATACAGCATTGGTACAAAAGGTATCACGCATTATCACCACCATTTTAATTGTGGCATTTTTCGATCTTACCTTGAGTGTATCAGCCTTTTATGGCATTGGTGCCATCTTTGACATATGGCCATTTTTGAAAGGTATCGTTTTATTGCTAGGTGGGGCAGTCATCTTTTACATGGGCTATACTGTGTTTAATTCGGAGCCGAATGTATCTCATGTGGATACGAATGTGACCATCTGGAATATTGTGACCACTGCCTTTGCGGTGGCATGGCTGAATCCGCAGGCACTTATCGATGTGACGATGATGTTCGGTGCTGTGAAAGCCAGCATTCCAGAAGAAGCATCTCTCTATTTCTTGTTGGGATACATCGTGTCTGCCTTTGCTTGGTTTGGGGCGCTGTCCACGATTATTCACAAATTATCAAAGCGCATCAAGATTTCGCAACTCGTATGGATTAACCGCATCTGTGGGGTGATCCTATTCGGGTATGGCGCTAAACTATTTTTAGATGGTGTCTTATTGTATATATAATTTATGAATTACCATTGCATCCTTTGGTGAGGCATTGTAATATAATAACTAATTGGGGTATGCGTTTGCGGATGCATATTTGAAAGAGCCGGCTACGCTGGCTCTTTTTCTATGTCAGTAAACTTTCACAAAAGAAGTGTATAAAGGGTCTAGCAGTAGGCCCTTATTTTTTTATATAATAATAGAATAAAGTATACGAACTGTTTTCTATGTACCATAGCGATGGAAGAGGGATTATTTTGAAATTTAGAATTGCCAAAGAGTCAGACACAAAAGAAGTCAAACGTTTGTGGGCTTATTGTTTTGAGCCAGAAGATCATCCATTTTTTAAATACTATTTTGATACGGCTTATGAACCAGACAATACGATGGTGGGTATCGACCGTAGTTATTTGGTGAGCACTGTTCATTTACGACAAAATACCATTCGTGTTCGCGGTGTGGACCTTCCTATGTCTTATATGGTAGGGGTTGCCACAGACCCGATTGTACGACGCAGTGGGGTCGGTAAAAAATTACTGAAAGCAGCCTTAGGGGAATTGAAAGAACGTGGCCAGGGCTTAACCATTTTAATGCCATCTTCTGCAGGATTTTATCAAAACTATGGCTGGGATTTATACGCTCATCAATGGGTACAAACCATGAAATTGGATGAGTTAGCCCCTCTGTTAAAGAAACTAGATAAAACCTTATCTTTTGGCATGTTGCGTTCCCCACGTGAATGGAAACGCTTAGCAGGCGTCTATGAAACGTATACGAAACCATTGTCCGGCTATGCAGTACGAAAAGAAAAAGAATGGGTTCGCCTGTTGGAATCTATTTTTGCAGAAGCTGTGCAAGTAGGATATGTAAAAAATGATTCTGGACAATTAGAAGGCTATTGTTTCTATCGCTTAGGAGAGCCTGAAATTTCGGTGAGTGAGTTTGTGTACACCACTCGCCGTGCGCAAAAAGCATTGTTGAACTTCTTGTACAACCATCGATCCCAAGGTGACAGCGTACGTTGGAACGAAGGCATGATTGACCAAGGTTACATCTTTCACACGAATGGAAAAACAGGGCACAGCACGATGCCATTTATGATGAGTCGTGTCGTAGATGTGAAGCTCGCTATGGAAAGCATTCCTGTACCCGTAGCCTTAGAAGGAGCGATCCAATTCGGAGTGAAAGACCCATTATGTGAGTGGAACCACGGCACCTATGTAGTGTCCTATAAAGAGGGGAAAGCGCAAGTGGTGAAACACAAAGAACATGTGGACGTCAATGCGAAGTTAGTGTTCTCCGTAGGGGCCTTGAGCTTACTTCTTATGGGGCGCATGAGCGCAACAGAACTGGCCTTTGAAGACACGCTAGAAGGACCTGATGATATATTAGAAGTGTTAAATCGGGCGTATCCAAGACAAAATACATATATCAATGAATGGTGGTAAGATGCTTTGTTAAGTTGATACCATCACCAGAAGATAAAAAAGAGCACTATGCTTTTCTTGACAAACTGTGAGAATACCTAAGTTTGCCATAAGATGTGTGGTGTTCTTTTTATTTTTCTATTGATCTTATGCATAAGAGCTGGTAGAGTGATCTTATATACATGTATATAGGAGATAGAGATGAGTGCGATAAACTTTACTAAATCATTACAACATAGTGGACCAGAGTTTGTATCGAATAATGCAAAAGAAGGTCGGAAGGTAATTTCTGCTATAGAGAGCGAACTAAAACGGTGCGAATCCTTTTTTATCAGCGTAGCCTTTATTACAGCAGGTGGACTGAGTCCATTATTAATGACGTTAAAAGAGTTAGAAGAAAAGCATATTCCAGGTCGTATTTTGACAACCAATTTTTTGATGTTTAATGATCCTAAAATACTAGACAAATTAAGTCAGTTTAGTAATATAGAGCTCCGCATATTTGATGCACAAGGGTCTGATGTAGGCTTTCATACAAAAGGATATGGATTCCATTTAGAAGATGAGTTTACAATTATCATGGGTAGTTCGAATATGACACTCCATGCTCTGACGAGAAATAAAGAGTGGAATGTGCATTATAGTTCTCATAAGCAAGAAACTTTTGTGACATCTGTCTTAGAAGAGTTTGAAAGTTTATGGGCAGCAGATGAGACAAAGACTTATGTAGAATATATTGATACGTATAGAATGTTATATAAACAGTGTAATGATTCTACTAAGAAACAATTACCAGCGGTGGCAGATACAAATATAAATGAATATAATCAACCTCCAAAAGTATTACAGCCGAATAGTATGCAGTCCTATGTGATTGAAAAGTTTACAGAACTATATGAGACAGGGGCTAACAAGGGATTATTAATTTCTGCAACTGGTACAGGTAAAACTTATGCATCAGCCTTTGCGGTAAGCAGTGTTAAACCAAAGCGAGTGCTATTTTTGGTCCATCGTGAACAGGTAGCTCGTCAAGCGATGGAATCATATCAACGTGTTATTGGTGATGCTGTGACGTATGGTGTGTTATCAGGTACAGCAAAAGGGTTTTCTGAGACGTATTTATTTGCCACTATGCAAATGATGTCGAAGCCAGAGTGTTATGAGCGATTTTCTCCCACAGATTTTGACATCATCGTTATAGATGAGGCACATCGGGCGGGATCTGAAAGTTACCATCGGATTATGGAATACTTCAAACCTAAGTTTTGGTTTGCTATGACCGCTAGTCCAGAGCGTACAGATGATTTCGATATTTATAAATTATTTGATTATAA
Source organism: uncultured Veillonella sp. (assembly GCA_963522415.1). Classification (GTDB taxonomy): domain Bacteria; phylum Bacillota; class Negativicutes; order Veillonellales; family Veillonellaceae; genus F0422. Next base: position 9,950 of record CAUQZV010000042.1, read on the forward strand.
TATTATTCATGAAATACGATTACAACATGCATTAGAGGCAGATTTGCTGTGTCCATTCCATTATTTTGGTATAGGGCGATTATCTGATGGGAGCACAACCTATGAAGGTGATGAGGCACAAAGCATTTTTGCCAATGAATGGGACTACGAAACAAGAGCTAGATTAATTCTAGAGCAATGTAATTTTTATGGATATTCTGGAGAGCGAGTAAAAGGGTTAGTATTTTGTCATAGCATTGAAGAAGCGCAAGAACTATCAATGGCCTTTAATCAACTGGGGATGCGAACTCTTAGTCTAAGTGGTGCAGACTCACAAGAAAGTCGTGAAGCGGCGATTCAAAGATTATCGGGATCGGATGCAAATGATGCATTAGACTATATTATGACGGTAGATATTTTTAACGAAGGTATCGATATTCCAGAAGTCAATCAAGTTGTTATGGTTCGTGGCACAGAGAGTCCTATCGTATTTGTGCAACAATTAGGAAGGGGATTGCGTCGTCACAACAGTAAAGATTATGTAGTCGTTCTTGATTTTATTGGAAACTTTAATAATAACTTTATGATTCCTGTAGCTCTTTCTGGTGATGTAAGCCATAATAAGGATAGTTTACGCTATTATGTACAAGAAGGTACGCGAGTGATTCCAGGTGCATCTACCATCCATTTTGATGCCATTGCTCAAGAACGCATTTTTAAATCTATTGATACGGCTAAGTTCACGCAGATTAAACATATTCGACAAGCCTATAAAAATTTAAAATATAAATTAGGGCGCATACCTAAATTGATAGATTTTGAAAACTATGGAAGCATTGATATTTCTTTGATCTTTAGTAGTAATGCAAAAACATATTATAAGTTTTTGGTAGACTATGAAAAAGACTATACGCATAGGTTTTCGGCGGTAGAAGCTAAAATATTAGAATATATGGGGCAATATATGGTACTTGGCAAACGTGTGCATGAACTCTATGTATTGGAAGGATTATTGAAAGGTGAAGCTAATCCATTGGTGTATATGAAACGTCAGTTAGTAAGATTAGGTATTCCTTGCACAATCCATACAGAAAAAAATATTATCAATTTATTTACAGGTCAGTTTAAGACAGGTTCCTCTAAAGCTGGATTTAAGGACGCTGTGTTGTGTGATGAAGAGGTCGATGGATTACAAATATCAACAGTATTCCGTGAAGCTCTAGAAAAAGAAGGGTTCCGTGATATGGTCGAAGACTATGTGAAAGTGGGCTTTCAAAGAAATCAAAAATACTTTAGTCAACGATATGAGGAGGCCTCATTTACGCTGTATCAAAAATATACGTACGAAGACGTATGCCAATTAATGGAGTGGGAAACTAGTATCGTACCATTAAATATTGGTGGTTATAAATATGATGAGGCTACCAAAACATATCCGGTATTTATCAATTATGATAAGGGCGAAGATATTGCAGATACTATTAGATATGAAGATAAATTATTATCTCCACAACAATTAATTGCTATTTCTAAAAGTGGTGTGGACCTTAGTAACAATTTGGTACAAAAAGCGTTACATGCAAAAGAAGAAGGCATTACTATGCATTTGTTTATCCGAAAAAATAAGAACGATGAAGATGGGGCAAAAGAGTTTTATTATTTAGGTCATATACATGCAACAGGGGAAGCAGAAGTATTTACCATGCCAGGTACAACGAAAAAAGCCGTTCGTATTATGTATGATTTGGAAACTCCGATACGTGAAGATTTGTACGACTATTTTGTGAATCATTAAAGGAGATATGGATGAAAACGATAGAAGTAGTAGCGGCAGTTATTTTGAAAGATAACCAAGTATTAACTACACAAAGAGGTTATGGAGATTTACAAGGACGTTGGGAATTTCCAGGGGGTAAAATTGAGTTTGAAGAAGATCATAAAGCAGCCTTATCTCGTGAGATACAAGAAGAATTAGATGTGCAGATTACAGTAGGAGATTTTTTAACAACTGTAGAGTATGATTATCCTAATTTTCATCTTATTATGCATGCCTATCAATGTGAGTTATTAGGAGAATTTCATTTACAAGAACATAGTGCAGCTCGTTGGTTAAACTTAGAAACTTTATATGATGTAGATTGGTTGGAAGCAGATTTGCCCATCGTGGAATGTGTGAAAAGGTTTATGTAGTCTTTACTTTGATGCTGCATTACATTATAATTTAAAGCAAGAAAGTACATAAAATGATATGAGGGGGGATATCTATCGATAATTCAAAGAGAATTTTAGAAATAGCAGAATATAATAATGGGTTAGTTACGACAGATATGGTTGTAAAAGAAGGTATATCACGGAGTAGCTTACAATATTTAGTACAACAAGGAAATTTAGAGCGTGCTTCAAGAGGGGTATATACATTACCTGAAGTATGGGAAGATGAATTTGTTGTCTTACAAAACCGGTATAAACGTGGAATCTATTCTTTGGATACTGTGTTATATTTAACTGATTTAACTGATAGGACGCCAATACGGTTTAATATGACATTCCCTTATGGCTATAACTTAACAAATCCAAAGGCTGATGGAATTTTATGTAGGGGTATACGATCATCATTATATGATATTGGCATAAGTGCATTAGTAACGCCCAGCGGCAACACGGTAAGGGGATACTCTGTAGAGAGGACTTTATGTGACATTTTGCAACCAAGGTATCATACAGATATTCAAGTTATTATAGAAGCATTTAAACGATATACTAAAAGAACTGAAAAAAATATTCCTTTACTTTCCGAGTTTGCAAAGCTGTTGAAAGTAGAGGATAAAGTTCGTTCTTATTTAGAGGTGTTATTATGAAAAATGCTATGCAGCTTAAAAGTGTTATAAAAAAGATTGCAAAGGATAAGAATATATCAGCACAGATACTTTTACAAAACTATATGTTAGAACGTTTTTTAGAGCGAATTTCATGTAGTAAGTACAAAAATAACTATATCCTCAAAGGCGGATTTCTCATTGCATCTATGATTGGAGTGAATATGAGATCTACTATGGATATGGATGCAACAATAAAAGGGTATCCATTAAATAAAGAAACAATTATAGAAATGATTGATAATATTATAAGGATATCGTTGGACGATGGAATATCTTTTAACAGAGGTATAGTGCAAGAAATTAGAGAAAAAGATGAATATATTGGATATAGAGTATCATTAGTTGGCAATTATGAAAAAATGTCAGTGCCTCTAAAATTGGATATTACTACTGGTGACAAGATTACACCAAAAGAAATTGAATATACATATAAGCTTATGTTAGACGAAAGAAGTATTAATATATTGGCATATAATTTATCAACGATTCTTGCAGAAAAGTTAGAAACGGTTGTTGCGCGAGGAGACCAAAATACCAGACTTAGAGATTATTATGACATTTTTATATTAATTAAGTTAGAGAGTCAAAATATAGAAATATCTACTTTGCAAATGGCATTAAGTGAAACTGCAAAAAAACGAGGTACATATGATAGGATAAAAGAGTTCGACCAAGTTATTGAAATAATTGAATTTAGTGATATTATGCAGCAACGGTGGAGGAATTATTCTAAGAACTTTAGTTATGCAGAAGATATTAGGTTTGAGGAAATATGCGCAGAGATTAAGAATATTTTAAAACAATTAAATATATAAATCATATAAGCACATATTAAGATCATAGAGTATAGGAGAGAACATGAAAAAAATAACGACATCGATTTTGCTAGCGCTATTCAGCGCCACAATTTTTACACCAGCCCATGTAGAAGCTAGCTGGTTATCTAAAACGTGGAAAAAGGTTGAAAAGTCTTGGAATGAAGCGGGTACACAAAACACATCTACAGAAACAAGTAGTCCTTCTGAGGGTACAGTTCGATTACCACAGCGATCTGACTATCCTAGTAGCTATAATTATGGCTATAAAAAAGATATGGGATTAAATGATATTGAGTTTGTTGTACTGGGGGTTCCATTTGGAGCAACTATGGGGGATATTAAGAGAAGCTTAGGTACTCCTACATATGAAGGAACCCATTTGAGGTATGGTGGAGTTACATTTTATAATGGAGCTATCAAAGGAAATATAACAGATAGGGATTCTGTTAGATATATAATAATTACCAATCGTGATGCTACTACGTATCGAGGAATAGCTGTAGGTGATTCATTAGAGCAGGTCTATAAGGCCTATGGTAAGCCTATATATATTTTTGAGGATAATTCATGGTTTTATGGTATGTTTGTATGGGGTGGAGATAATCTTTTTGGTATCAAATTTAAAAATGATGGTAAAAAGGTTACAGAAATTTTCATTGGATAACGAATTAGATATAATGAATGCATTAAAATTAATACGAATTGTAGCTGAGTCTGTATAGATTTGTTCAGCGTAGTTATTTATATAAGTATTGAAAGAGGATTAGAGAGAGAATATGAAAAAAATTACCACATCTATTTTAATAGCACTATTCAGTGCCACCATCTTTACGCCAGCCCATGTAGAAGCTAGATGGTTGTCTAAAACGTGGAAAAAGGTTGAAAAATCTTGGAATGAAGCGGGGAAACAAAGTAGCTCTACTGGAACAACTAGTACTTCTTCTAGTACAATTCGGTTACCACAACGATCTGAGTATCCAAGTAGCTTTAGGTACGGACAAGTAGTAGGGCAAAGTATGGATATACAAGACCTTACCATTGCAGGAGTACCAGTGAATGCGAAATATAGCGAAATACGAAAGGCGTTGGGAGTGCCGACAGAAGAAAGAATGTATGATCCTTCTTCATATACTGGTCCAAATACATTTATGAGATATGGTGGAATCAAGTATTCTAGTCTTATGGGAGACCTAGATAGAGCCGGTATGATAACTATAGAAAATAGAGATGCTGTGACTTATCGTGGTATTGCAGTCGGTGACTCTTTAGACGCTGTGTATCAAGTATATGGTAGACCTAATTATATTAATAGTGAAAATGATTGGTTCTATGGATATTTT
>CAUQZV010000043.1:0-14364 GCA_963522415.1 uncultured Veillonella sp.
ATAATGTTGGAAGTGACACCGTAGTGGTGTCACCCCAACATTTATTATAGAGCCTCTTTAAATAAAGGGTTACATAGAGTATACCATATTTTACCCATGAATGTATGCGAATATTCGCCCTTATTGTGTGTTTATCATAGCTTAGGTAAACTATAGGGCGACTATGGAAAAGCCCCGTACAGGCGAAATAAGAGCATTATTTTTTAAGGTCATACCCTTATAAATAGTCAGAAAATAGAGAAACAAGACTAAAAGCCGTACAGCTGATAGCCTTGTTTATGAGGTGATTATATACGTTAGTTTTGCCCCTTATCTTGCCTCCTGTAGAGGGTGGAAGGTGGAAAAGCTAGGAGATAAGCGGACGGTTGCCCCCGTCCTTTTTGCGTTATAAAATATCTAGTATCTTATGCAAAAGAATGGTATAATAATTCCGTATGAGGAGGCGTTGTATGGATTTTTTATGGTTATTATTTGACGTCATTGGAACGATTGCTTTTGCCATATCGGGAGCTCTTTTGGGAATTCAACGGCGTATGGATATTTTTGGTATTTTGATGTTAGCGTTGGTCACTGCTATTGGCGGTGGGATTGTACGGGATGTGATGGTAGGACGTATACCGCCTACATCCTTGCAAACGGGATTATATATTTCTATCACGTTAATTACGGTTGGTATTATGTTCATCATGTATCGCTATGGTTGGAATCGTTATATTGAAGGTAAAGGGGCAACGAAGGTATATCTTACAGCGGATGCCTTAGGGTTGGCTTCTTTCACAGTGACAGGAGCCACAATTGGAATAGCTACAGATCCAACTAACTTGGTGCTCACCGTTGTATTAGGTGGAATTACAGCTGTGGGTGGCGGTATTATCCGAGATGTGTTAGCGCATCGCACGCCGAGTGTGTTGAAAGAAGAAGTGTATGCCTTGCCGGCCTTATTAGGAGGTATCTCCTACTTTGTAGTGTATGGTATGGGACATCCAATTGTGGCATCTTATGTGACATTTCTCATCGTTTTCATCATTCGCATGGTAGCCATTGAATATCATTGGAATCTGCCGCGTATTGATCGGATTCATCGATGATTATACTATTTGATGGTATACATGCAGTCTAGACTTTCAGTAGTATTGAAAGTTTATAAGATACAGGCTTGTTACATGTAAAAAGATGATAAAAGATTTTATTAATAAGCTATATAAAAGAGAATATTGGTTGGTATAGTAATTGAGAAAAATAATTCTCAATTATCCATACATTGCCAATATATTAAAAATATACAAATATACAAATATATTTTGTGAAAGTATAATACAGAAAGAACAGGATTCACTAAGAAGATAACTAGCAACTATGCTATGCAATAGGAGAGATATTGAATATGAGTAAACAATTATGGCGACGTAAGTTTGCTGTGATGGCTACAGCCATTGCCACAGCGATACTGAGTCATGCAAGTACTGCAGAGGCTACGACGGTACTGTATGTACCACAAGATGACCGTCCTGTCAGCTTAGCTTATACGGTGGCGACGGCTCAAGATGCAGGGTATACGGTGTTAACACCGCCACAATACTATATTTCTGGGCGAAACTTTCAAGGAAATGCGGAGGCCATGTGGAGATGGGTGGACGAGAATGTTAGCAAAGCGGATGTGCTCGTGCTAAGTACAGATTCCTTAATTTATGGTGGCCTTGTAGATTCTAGAAAACATAATTTAGATTTGCATACGTTGGAATATCGTGTGCGTCATATCGAGGACTTACACAAAAAATATCCCAATGTACCAATCTATGCCTTTGGTACGGTGATGCGCTCTCCACGTGCTAGTGGAGGCGGTGTGGAGCCAGCCTATTATGATCAATATGGACCGACGATTTTCCGGATTGCCGCATTACAAGATAAATTAGACAGCCAAAAATTGACGGCAGATGAACAAAAAGAGTTGTTCATGTTGCAAGCTACAGTACCGGTGGAGTTTCTACAAGACTGGTTCCATCGTCGTCAAAAAAATATGGAAATCAACCGTCAGTTGATTGATATTACGAAAAAAGGTGTTTTTAAATATTTTGCGTTGGGGCATGACGATACGAGTAGTTTATCTCAATCAGCTATGGAAGGTCGCTATTTACAAAAATATAGTAAAGGACTTTCTCCTACACAATATGGTAGTTTTCCAGGGGCTGACCAATTAGGCCTACTATTGATTGCCCGTGACCATGTGGACCGCAATCACTTAACGCCTACCTTTGAGGTTATCTATCCATTAGGTGGTGGTGGTGAGACGGTGCCACACTACGAGGATCAAAAGGTAGAAAAAACCATTGCCGAACATGTAGAGGCTGTAGGTGGTACGATGAAAGCAAAAGGCAAACCATCTGTGCTATTAGCAGTAAATACCCCATTAGGTATGGTGACCGGTGAATCAGAAGTTTTTGAAAACTTTCCAATGATTTCTAGAAGTACTAATGAATTTTTAGATCATATTCAAGCGTCTATGAACCAAGGCGTGCCGGTTAGTATTGCAGACATTGCTTACTCCAATGGTTCGGATAATACGTTAGTTTATGGTCTGTACCAACGAGATTTACTGTATAAAGTCAGTGCCTATAATGGTTGGAATACGGCAAGTAATACTATTGGCTATGCCATAGCACAAGGTATTTTAGGGGTACACATGGATGACCAAAGTCATCGCAATATGCTGACACAACAATACTTGGATAACTGGGCATATCAAGCGAATATTCGTAAAGATGTGTATCGTATGCAAGATTCTATCCGTACCGATAATGTGAAATATACAGGCGCCTTAAATGAAGTGTTGGAAAGCTATTTAGGTGAGCGCGTGCAGGACTTTGCAGCAACATATTTAAAATTGGATCCACGGACTGTATCAGCTCGATTCCCATGGGGACGATTGTTTGAAACAGATATTACTGTATATCGTGAACCTGTGGCTCCGTTACAAAAAGAATTACGTTTACAACGTGAAGCGGCAGAACGAGCACGGCTAGAAGCGGAAGCTAAAGCAAAGGCTGAAGCCGAGGCAAAGGCTGCCAAAGAAAAAGCAGAGGCAGAAGCTGCAAAAGTGAAACAAGCTCAATAATGTTACGTAATGCAGGAAGAGAGGGGCGTAGCCCCTCTTTTTTGGAGGAATTATGAGAAAGCCAGCTATACCGGCTATTACCTATATGCGGGGACTTTGTATGTTAGGTGTTATCGGTATCCATGTAGGGTCCTATGCGTTGGCAAACCCTGCGATTAACATACATCTATTAGGAGTATTGGAAATTGTATCACGATTTACAGTGCCAGCCTTTTTCTTCCTATCCGCCTTCGGATTGTTTTATCATACATCGGTGGAGGATGAATTTTCCTACTCCAATTTTTTGCGCCGGCGTATACAAGTGGTACTCTATCCATATATTGTATGGACAATTTTATATACAGCCTATAATGCGGTGTTAGCCCATAGCGCCTGGGGATTGATGCCACATGTATTAGGGGTGACTCTCCTCTTTGGGAATGGCATGTATCACCTATATTTTCTAGTCATACTTCTTTGGTTTTACGCTTTGATGCCACTTTGGCGATGGGCCCTACGGTCTATACTGAAAGCTCCCATAGTGCTGATGACTATATTGTTTTTTGTGCAAATGGCAGTGAATTATTGGTCCTCTTATATGGCAAGTTCTGTACAATTTTCGCAAGAATGGTCGCAGCATATCTTTAGCATGCGCCTTAATTATTTTGTAGGATTTTATATATGGATTTTCCTATTAGGTGGACTATTAGCAGAGCGATTTGATGCAATGTTGGAATGGATTGACTCCCACGGTTTTGGTATCACTGTTGGATTTATCGTATCTTTAGTGGTGATGCTAGGATCCTATTACTACGTGATGACAGAGTGGGGATATACTCGACTAGAGGCTATCTACACAGTGCATCAATTAAGTCCACAAGGATTGGTGTATACAGGTATGGGTTGTATCTTTTTTGTGTGGGCGTTCACCGTGTCATCCATGAGTGACATAGTGGAAACCTTTTGGACAGAATTGGGAAATGCATCCTATGGGATTTATTTGGTACATCCATTTATGTTGATTCTGTTAGATAAAGTTTTGCAAATCGGCGGATTAGGATATACAACAACGACAGTCGTGCTTATGTATGTGAGCGCAGTCATCTTGTCTTTTGGAGTGACAAAAGGATTAGAAACATTGCCGAAACAAGTACGGGCTTATGTGTTAGGCAAGTAAGTCGTCTCTTGTTTTGCTATGCAGTCTGTGGCGTTTGTAACTGAATAAGCAAAGGGAAGAGCACGGCATACCTCTCTCAAACTGCATTTCATAATGTATCGTCACTTGTTTTGCTATGTAGCCTGTGGCGTTCGTAATTAAATAAGGTAAATGGAAGACCGTAACACACCCCTTCTCAAACTTATACAGTGGTTATGTTTGTTCAGGGGTATGTTACGGTCTTCTTGCGTTTGTGTGATTTAGGTGATGAGGAACACCACAAGGCTATTACTCGTAACTGCGTTCCTCAGAAATAGGAAGCAGATGTTGATGCTATCTATAAGTTTACGGTTTGTTTAGCAATAGAATATGTGCGTCTACTGACGATTTACTGTAAATTTAATATAGAATTTTATACTTGTCTGTACTATAATGAAGATAATACTTGATTCGTATGTATGCTATGAGGTGTTACTATGAAAGAATTAACATATTTTAATGGCGAGATGGTAGAGTCTGGTGCCAAGGTGGTTAGTCTTGATGATAGAGGATATTGTTTTGGTGATGGTGTATACGAGGTAGTGCGTGTGTATAATGGTCGCGCTTTTGCCTTTTCCTACCATCAAGATCGCTTGTATCGTTCGATGCGTGAAATGGACATTCCTGTGCGCATGCCGCCTGATGAGTTGCAAGAGTTGCACGAAATCATGATTGAACAAAGTGAAATTACTGATGGATATATTTACTTACAGATTACTCGTGGGGTAACGCCACGTCATCATGCCTTTGAGCGTTCTAAATTAGAGCCGCAAATGTATATGTTTATTAAACCGATTACAACGGATTTAGGGGGGGTGCAAGAAGGTGTAAAAGCCATAACGCTACCAGATGAACGGTGGGCTCGTGTAGATATCAAAACACTAAATTTAATTCCTAATATTTTGGCACAAACAAAAGCCGAGAAAAAAGGTGCTTATACAGCTATCTTAGTGCGTGATGGTATCGTTACAGAAGGGGCTACATCTAATGTATTTGTGATGAAAGATGGTGTGTGTTATACGCATCCAGCCGACCATCATATTTTAAAGGGGATCACTCGTCAGTTAGTGGTAACTCGTGTAGCACCAACAGCAGGGATTACGATTATTGAGCGTGAATTTGATGAAGCTTTCCTAAAAGATGCAGACGAAATCTTCTTCACCGATACCATTGGTGGCATTATTCCGATTACCACCTTGAATCGTGAACCTGTAGGTGATGGTAAACCAGGTAAAGCAGCAAAAGTATTAGCTGAACAATTACAACATTTAATGGAAGAAGGGTTAGCATAATGTCAGTCAAAACGATAACAGGAAGTGCCTTACTCTTAGCAATTGCTTTGCTAAGCCAAGGATTTCTTCGCATGATTATTCCTATGCACGGGTTAGTGCAATTTTTAGTGGGCTCTATCGTAGGTGCTTGTACGGCACTGGCTACATGGCGCTATGGTTTGTGGAGTGGATTCGTAGTAGCTTGTGTGACACCGATTATGGCATTTCTACAAGGTATGTTGACCATACCTTTATTTGTACCAGTGGTGGCTATCGGTAGTATGGCGTATGCAATTACTGTGAAAGTCTTAGGTACAAAACGTGTATGGATGACAGCCATTACAGGTGCCATTGTAAAGAGTGTCGTTCTTTATGGACTATTCTTGGCTTTATTCCAATTGATGCCGGATATTCCTGAAGCGATGCAAAAAGGAATCTTGTTCAGTATGGGCTGGCCACAATTAATTACAGGTACTTGTGGTATTTTCTTAGCTGCATTTATTGCAAAACGTGGCGGTATTAAGCTCCAGAAACAAGGCTAGCTAGTATGTGAATTGTATGTAAGGGAGTATATTCATCCGACTATTGACCACTGTCATTACGAAAGTACAGGTATTTGTATAGAAACACATGATAATTAGTATATGGCTAGTATACGAGAAAGACTAGTTTCTTTAGATAGTGAATGTATTTAGTGGAAATTCTAGCTCTCATTGATTTATAATGAGGAATTTTCATGCCAGTAGAAATTGGATACTTTTATAAAACTGTTTAAAGTACGTAAAGATGAAGGTATCAAATGAGTTAGAGTGGGCTAACTGATTAGGATAATAGGGTACTTGTTATAAAGAGTAAGCACCTCTAAATATGGAGCTATAGATTTAAACTATAATAAACAATAGGCAAGCAGTATACTAGGATTTATTGACAGTCTGTCTACTCACATTGTACAATTTATGCATACCCAAGAGCTCTTAGGTAACTGAGAGCTCTTATTTTATTTAGTTTGAAAAGGAGAGGATTTCATGATAGAACTTAAACGGATTCGAAAAGTCTATGAAGGTGCTGTCCGAGTGGAAGCCTTGAAAGAAATTAATGTCACTATAGAAGAAGGCGAAATTTTTGGCGTTATTGGTCAATCTGGGGCCGGTAAATCTACCTTGATTCGCTGTATCAATATGTTGGAACGTCCTACATCTGGATCCGTTATTGTGGACGGTGTAGATTTAACGAAGTTGAATACAGCAGAACTTCGTGAAGAACGTAAGCACATTGGTATGATTTTCCAACACTTTAATTTACTTTCATCCCGTACGGTGTATGAAAATGTGGCATTTCCATTGGAATTGCAAGGTTTGTCAAAAGAAGAAATTAAAGAACGTATTTTGCCAATTTTGGACATTGTAAAATTGTCGGATCGGTTAGATAATTATCCGTCCCAATTATCCGGTGGTCAAAAACAACGTGTTGGTATTGCCCGTGCTTTAGCAAGTAATCCAAAAGTGTTATTATGCGATGAAGCTACATCAGCTCTTGACCCGCAAACAACAAAATCTATTTTGGCATTGTTGAAAGACATTAATCGCCGATTAAACTTGACTATCGTCTTGATTACTCATGAAATGAATGTCATCAAAGAGATTTGTGATCGCGTAGCAGTTATTGAAGGTGGTACGATTATTGAAGAAGGTCCTGTAGTAGATGTATTTACAGAACCAAAACAAGCTACAACGAAAGAATTCGTGTCTGCTATTATCAGACGTGATTTGCCAGAAGATGCGTTGGCTCACTTGACGTTGAATGAAGCTTGGGTAGAAGGAGCCAATCCGATTGTCCGGTTGACTTTCAAAGGCAATGTAACAGATGAACCTGTGGTGGCAAGCATCATCCGTAAATTTGATACAGATGTAAGCATCTTATTTGGCGGTGTCGATTATATTCAAGATATGAGCTTTGGACATTTGATTGTAGAATTAAAAGGCGAGCGCGCTAAATCAGAAGCGGCTATCGACTACTTACATAATTTACCAATTGGAAGCGAGGTGATCGGTTATGTCACAGCAAATCATTAATTTATTGCTACAAGGTTTTTTAGAAACCATACAAATGACGGTGATTTCCACTGTAGTAGCCGTTCTATTAGGGGTTCCATTGGGCGTAATTTTAGTCATCACTAGCCGTGGTCATATCATGCAAAATGAAGTGGTGAATAAAGTACTAGGTGCTATCGTAAATGCCACACGTTCCATTCCGTTCATCATTTTGATGGTAGCTATCATCCCATTTACTCGATTAGTAGCAGGTACATCCATTGGTACGACCGCAGCTTGCGTGCCATTGACATTGGCGGCCATCCCATTCTTGGCTCGTTTAGTAGAAACAGCGATTAAAGAAGTGAATGGGGGTGTTATCGAGGCGGCTCAATCCATGGGAGCTACACCATTGCAGATTATTTGGAAAGTGTTGTTGCCAGAAGCGTTACCAACATTAATCGATAATATTACAGTCCTAATCGTTAACTTAATTAGCTATTCTGCTATGGCAGGTGCTATCGGTGGTGGCGGTCTTGGGGATATTGCGATTCGCTATGGATACCAACGTTTCCAAGGTGATGTGATGTTAGCTACTATCATCATCTTAATTGTATTAGTACAAGTCATCCAAAGTGCAGGTGACTATTTATCCCGTAAAGTGAATAAAAAATAAAGGAGATACTATGAAGCGTATTTTAGTCGGCTTACTAGCCATTGCATCTTTAGTGTTACTATTAGCAGGATGCAGTAAAGAAGAAGCGAAACCAGCAGCAGATGCACCAATTAAAGTAGGTGTAACAGCAGGTCCTCATGCAAAAGTGATGGAATTTGTAAAAGGTGAAGCGGCAAAACAGGGATTGAACATCGAAATTGTTGAGTTCAGCGATTATATTCAACCGAATATTGCCTTAGATCAAAAAGAATTGAATGTGAACTCTTTCCAACATCAACCATTCTTGGATAACACAGTAAAAGATAAAGGCTTGAAAATTCAATCCATCGGTAAAACAATCTTATTACCAATGGCGATTTACTCTAACAAATATAAAGATTTGAAAGATGTACCAAATGGTGCTACTGTAGCGATTCCTAACGATCCTACCAATGGTGGTCGTGCCTTACTATTATTACAACAAGCTGGTTTGATTACGTTGAAAGATGGCGGTAATGTTAAATCTTCCGTAGCAGATATTACAAGTAATCCTAAAAACATTGATATTCGTGAATTAGAAGCAGCACAAATTGCTCGTTCCCTAAATGATGTGGATGTAGCAGCGGTTAATACAAACTATGCAATTCCAGCAGGTTTGAACCCACAAAAAGATGCTGTTGTAGTGGAAAGCACAGACTCTCCATATGCTAATGTCATTGCTGTTCGCACAGAAGATGTAAATAATGAAACATACCAAAAGTTGTTAAAAATTTACCAATCTGAAGCAGTACGTAAATTCATTCAAGATGAGTTCAAAGGATCTATTGTCCCAGCATTCTAATATTCTTTATAGAACCTATAAAAAGAGGATCTCTGATGGCAAACCATTGGAGGTCCTCTTTTTATATGATAAAAGTTTATGCTAGAGCTACGTATACATTTCCACAGGTATATTTCCTATGGTATAATGGTAGTGAAGTAAAGTACATTGTGAATAGAATCATTGGAGGAATAAAGAGATTGAATCAAAAGCTAAAAAGCCCTATGCATGACCAATTATTTAAGGCCATATTGTCATTGGAAACGATGGAAGAATGTTATGATTTTTTTGAAGATATCTGTACTATCGGAGAATTGAAATCGATTTCTCAACGGTTGGAAGTTGCAAAGTTGTTGAAAGCTGGCACAGGCTATGATCAAATTGTGGAATTAACAGGGGCTAGTACAGCCACTATAAGTCGAGTAAAACGATGCTTAAACTATGGTGCTGATGGATATAATAAAATATTGCCTCGTATTAAAGAATAAGAGTGTTGATACAATAGTAAGTGCATGTATATAAGAGAGGAGGGCTCAATCTATGGAAGGTGAATTACTCATCGGTATTATACTATTTTTTGCAGGAGCCCTAGCAGGGTTTGTGGACTCTATCGTTGGGGGTGGAGGCTTAATCTCCTTACCTGCGTTGATATTAACCAATATGCCTGTTGCCATGTGTATTGGAACAAATAAATTATCTAGCGTGTTTGGCTCTGGTACGGCCATGATTAATTTTGCTAGAAATAAACTAATCAATTGGGATGGGATTAAATGGATTCTTCCCTTTACCGTACTTGTATCTATGTTGGGGGCGTACATAGCGGTCTATGTACCGTCTGCATTTTTGAAACCAGCTATTATTGTGTTATTGTTAGCTGTATTTATTGTGGTACTTACAAAAAAAGATTGGGGTGCTATTTCCCAGATAGAACCCAAGCGTGGATGGAAGTTAATTGCCTATATGTCCGTAGCAATCTTAATTGGACTATACGATGGATTTTTTGGGCCTGGAACAGGAATGTTTTTAATTTTTTACTTCCTTTTCATGGGCTATGACTTCTTGGGTGCCTCAGGCAATGCAAAAGTGCTTAACACAGTCAGCAACTTTGGTTCCTTAATGATGTTTATCTATATGGATCAAGTTCATTATGGCTATGGGCTGGCGGTGGCAGCGGGACAAATCATTGGAGCTACTACAGGCTCTAAACTAGCGATGAAAAAAGGGACGGGACTAGTACGATTTGTGTTTATTGTTATGTCTCTAACTATGCTGATAAAACTAACTTATGATTATTTACTATCACAGGGCATTATATAATAGGAGTAACTATGCAAAAGTTTAGCGATAACCAGGTGGCTTTGATAAGTGGTGGCACATCAGGGATAGGGTTTGCAACAGCAGAATTATTGTTAAAGCAAGGTTGGTGTGTAGTCATCAATGGTCGCAATGAATGGGATGGACAGGAAGCAGTCGTAAAATTGCGTCGCATTTCATCAAAAGTACGATTTATACAAGGGGATGTGAGCAAAGTTATGAATTGTCGCCGTATTGTGGAAGATACGATTCGCTTGTTTGGCAATTTAAATGCTTTGGTAACGGCAGCTGGTTATTATGAAGAACGACTATTGGAAGATGTGGATGAGCAAAATTTTGATGAGATGTTCGGAACGAATGTAAAAGGTACCGTCTTTTTATGCCAAGCGGCGGCGCCGTACTTAAAACAAGTCCATGGTAGTATCGTGACCATCTCTAGTGATGCAGGACTACAAGGCAATGTGGCGTGTACTGTGTACGGAGCATCCAAAGGGGCTGTAGTGAGTTTTACGAAATCCCTGTCCTTAGAAATGGCACCTCATCGTGTTCGTGTTAATTGTGTATGTCCTGGTGATGTAGACACGTCATTAGTGGCAAAACAATTAGCCAATGAACCTTCTGGTGATATTATGAAAGCTAAGGAAGAAATGGCATTGCATTATCCATTAGGACGGATTGCGCAACCAAAAGAAGTGGGAGAAGTCATTGCTTTTCTAATTAGTGAGAAAGCCTCTTTTGTGACGGGAGCAGCGTGGACGGTAGATGGCGGATTAACAAGTTGGTAATTCATAGCGAAATTTGATACAATAAGGGTAATCAGTACATTTACACTTAAATGTTTTGTGGTAAGTATAGGAGACAAATATGGAACAGTTGGAATACAATAATGAAACACTTGCTCAAGCAACGAATGTACAAGAAGAAGTAGAAACAATTTGCCGTTGGGCAGCAGCTCGTGCAGCAGGAATTGCAGCATTGCCAAGCTTTACATATGCTGGACTATTGGCCAATGACGTATATATGGTGAGCCGTATCGCTCAAGCCTATGGTGTATGTCCTGCCAAAGAGGGTGTGACTAGCTTTTTAGTGGGCCTTGGTGGCAGCGCTGTAGCAGCCTTAGTGTGTACCATCGTGCCAACAGTGATTCTTCGTGTGCCAGTAGCAGCAGCCATCACTTACGGCGTTGGTAAAATAGCGGCACAATGGATCGAAGAAGGCATGCCAGCATGTCCTAACTTTGAAAATTATCGCCAACGTTTGGTGGAGATTTATGAACATAATAAAGAAACAGTAATGACATTAGCGTATACGCCACTTCGTGAGAAACCATTGGGCAATGAAAGCGAAGATTTCTTGAGTGATATTCACATATCTGGTAACGACTATTTAGCAGGGGCAAAAGGTTTTGTAGAATCCTTCATATCCCCAGAAGCATTGGCGGCAAACATAGGGGCTGTAAAAGACCTTGCTGTAGGGGCAGTATCCATCTTGGCAGCTACGGTGAAAGACACATTAGAGAAAAGTGGTAATGAAGAATTATTAGATAATGCACGTCATGCCGCAAAAGGCGTAGGCTCTTTACTTAAAATTTTAGCTACGGAAGCGTTGTCCTTAACAGGTGCCGTAGCAGGTACATCAGCATCTAAAGCAAGTGTATATACAAAAGCAGCTTATGAAAAAGCAGATACGGTGCGACAAACATTAAATGATTCCTTACTAACTAAAGTAGAACCAGTGGTGGAAAAAGCCACAGCTGTTATGCAAGATGTAAAAGAAGTGGTAGAGCCAAAATTACAACAAGTAAAAGAAAAGGTAGAGCCAAAACTTCAACAGGTAAAAGAGGTTGTAGAGCCGACATTACAGCAAGTAGAAGAAAAAGCTTCTGAATTAACAGCCAAAGCGATTGACCAAGCACAAGAAACGGTGCAAGACATCCGTGAAAAAGCAGAAGTTGTGAAGGAAACAGCCGTAGAATTAGCGGAACAAACAAAAGAAAAAGCCATCGATTTAGCAGAACAAGCAAAAGATAAGTTCAAACAATAATCAGAGAGGTCATCACTATGAATATTTTACAAATCCTTAAGTATGGAAAAACATTTACATCTGATGCTTTTATGTCTACTGTAAATCGTATGGGCCGTAATATTATGTTTGCACGAAAAGCAGTTATGTTATATTATTGTTTACGTGATAATGACACACCAAAATTTGTGAAAGCTGTTATAGCTGGAGCTCTGGGATATTTAATCTTACCTATCGATTTTATCCCAGATAGTATACCAGGTCTTGGCTGGGTAGATGATGTAGCTGTTTTAGCTATTGCTATGAAAGTAGCCAATCGCTATATTAAGGCTTCTCATAAAGAGCAAGCACAAAAATTTGTGCCAATCGGATCAATTGATTAAGTAGTAGAAGGGGCTCCTTGGAGCCTCTTATTGCATAGGAAAGGTAGTATACGATGATTTCTACATCATTGCGCGTCCGCTTTTACGAAACGGACATGATGGAGATTGCCCATCATACGAATCATTTGCGATGGTTTGAAATGGGAAGAATTGAATATTTCCGCCGTTGTGGCATTAGTCTATGGGACATGATGCAAGAGGGCATCGTATTTCCTATCACAAAAGTGAGTTGTGAATATAAGGAAGTAGCACGTTTTGATGATGTATTGCGGGTAGAATTAACAGTCGCCTCCTTGTCGCGGGCGCAATGTACTTTCACATATCGGATTATCCGTGACAGTGATGGTGCGCTGATATGTACTGGAGAGACACAAAATGTGTTTACCTCTAAGGAAACCGGTAAAATAATTCGTTTGCCAGACGTATTTTTTAAACCTATGAAAACCGTAGCAGAGGAGGATTAGGGAATGACGCCCATACAGAAAGAATTACCTATTGGAGTATTCGACTCTGGCATCGGTGGATTGTCTGTATTATCTGTGCTTAACCAAGAATTTCCAGAAGAAGATTTTATTTATGTCGGAGATAGCGCTAACAATCCAGTAGGCAATAGACCCATTGAGGAAATTGAAAGTATTGCTACAAACATTGCAGAGTTTTTAGTGGCACAGCCAGTGAAACTGATCGTCATCGCTTGTAATACATTTTCTGTAGTAGCCTTGGATAAGCTATCCAAACAATTTGATGTACCTATTGTGGGGATGTCGCAGGGGATTCATGATGCTCTGCGCATCAAAGTGAAACAGAAACGAAAAGGCCCTTTAGGCATTATGGCTACGGTAGCGACCATCAATAGTCATAAACATATGGATGCGGTGCACAGTTTAAAACCTCATGTAAAAGTGGTAGAACAAGGATGCAAAGACTTGGCAGCCTGCATTGAGGAAGGCCATTTAGATGATGCGGTTTTACGACATTGTGCAAAAGAATATGTACAGCCTTTGGTAGAGGCAAATGTGGAAGTAGCTATTTTAGGTTGCACCCATTATCCTTTAGTAGAACCTGTATTGCGAGAGTTGACGGATAATCGAATTTGCTTTGTAGATCCTGCGTGGGAAACATCCGATGCAGTAGGAGCTATTTTGTACGGAGAAGATTTAGAACAAACAAGTGGTCGAATAGGAACGATACAAGTTTGTGTCACGAGTCATGCAGATCGAGTGACTCCTATCGTACAAGATATTTTCAAAGATACTAGCTTAGAAGCTAAGCTCATTACTCTTTAGGAGGAATTATGTATATTTACACATTAATAGATACCCTAGTGTGGATAGCCTGTATCATTGCTATCATTTATATTGCCTACCGCATATTTGCATGGCGCCAAGGCAATGAAGACATTGTGATCATGGTGAAACGTCGCACTCCATTTGTAGTGGAAGATATTAGTTTTGATCAAGTAGTGTTATCTACGGATATTCCATTTGTGAACAGAGGCAAACAATATGGAACCATCATGGATATGTTCCCTCGTCATTTATTGCCACAAGAACAATTTGACAATGTGCGAATTCAATCTTGGT
>CAUQZV010000044.1:0-12683 GCA_963522415.1 uncultured Veillonella sp.
TTACGGCTATAGGATGTATTTTTTTTCGTAGCCACTCACGGCTAACTCCTATCATGCTGGCTATATCTCTCCAATTCTCATGGAAAAGATAACGTTGACGAATTACGATGGCATACGTTTGATCTGGCATATTATCCAATACGTCATTGATTGTTTCTAAAAAGTCATATAATTCTTTTTGTAACTCAATTAATTCCTTGCGCCTTTTTTCGATTCTGTATATCCTATCCGCAATGTCACTTGGCGTTCCACCGTCGACATGACATGCTGAATAATCTGTGGCTCGTAAACCGTCTATTTGTGCTTTCATTTGCTGTAGCTGTTTATATACATAATCGATATCTCTGTTTAAATTTTTAATCTTTGTCAGCATTTCCTGTATAGTCAACATATCACCTCGCCTTCTTTTTTAATCCCTAATGAATTTGCCTTCCGCATCATATAGAACTCTGTATGGGCAATCCTCAGTCTCTTCGTGGATCAATGGCACCGACATATTTATCAATGCACGTTTTAGTTCGCATGAATTGTGGTCTTTTCGTTCGCACTTGATGCAGTTTGCTTCAAATGCTTTTTGCGCTAGTGTGCTAACCCATTCGTCCTCTTCACTCTCTTGTTCTTTTCGTGTGAATACATTCGATGGCATAACTTCGATAGTTTTGTCACGAATCAAACGCAACATCTGCGCCCTTTGATTGTCATCAAGGCTCTCCATGATTTCCCCAAATAAAGTATTTGCATGTGTACTGATTGTACTTGCCTTTTGCTTTTGTGCTCCCTCTAACTTTAGGCTTTCACTGATATTTTTTGTTTCGCTGGCCATAAGCGCCAGTATCAGTAGATGTGTTTTATTCTGCTTGTTTAAATATTTTAGCTTCATTCAATCAATCCCATACAATCGCTTGGCCATAATAATCGTATAATTCCCAATATTCATATTCACTAATTTCTGGTCTTAGCTTCTCTAGCAATTTCCAAGCCTTATCCATGACTTCCTTGAACTGCTCATCATACTCACCTTGCCAATATGCCATTGTTAAGGTGAGGTCATTGAGTTCTTCTTTTGCTGCTTTGATTTCTTCCTCTGTCATTGTTATACTCCAGTACTTCCAAATCTGCCATGACCACGCTCAGTGCTAGATAATAACTCTACCGCTTCAAATTCTATTTTTGGAATTGGCACAATGATTCCTTGTGCCACTCTATCCCATTTCTTAATGAACTCTGCACCATTAGTGTTCTCATACAATGCGTGAATCGTTCCACGGTAATCACTGTCAATGACTCCCACACTGTTGGCCATTCGTAATCCTGTGTTTTTCCCAATACTGGAGCGTGGAAATAACAACAGCACATGACCTTCAGGAATTTCCATAGCTACTCCTAAATCAATTGCAGTTTGAGTCATACTTGGACCAATGCTAACCTCTTCTGCGCTATAAAAGTCAAATCCCCCTGATCCATTAGTAGCATATGTTGGAATCTTTCCGTTAGGATTTGTTCTTTGAATTTTTACTTTCATCGCTTCCCCTTATTTACAAAATAACTCATCTTCAAAATTGTCTAACAGATATTTCATACGATTAAATGCATGCCATACTTTTATGGATTCTTCACATGCATCCAGTACTTCTACATGATACTGTTCTTTGTCGGTACAGATACTATTTAATATTCGTTGTAAGGAGCCGTATACCATCTTTGCACAATATAAATCCATCTCACATTCAACTGTTGGTTCTGTCTCGTGTATAGTGGTACAGATTTTGTAAAGCACGTATGCCTTTGAATTATTTGTTGTATCTTGAAATCCATATTTTATAGCTTGATTAAATGCTTCTGTTGATACTAGTAATGCATCTTTCTGTAATGCTTTTACCTTCGATTCATTAAGTTTCATTTTTTACTTTCCTTGTAGTTCTTTATCATCTCATAAAATGTTATTAATGCCCAAATAATATTTCCAATAAAAAGTGTTATTAGTGGTAAAAATATCTCTATTTTCCCAAAACACATGAACCCATATGCTTGTGATAACAACATAATAATTTGTAGTAGTAGTAATTTAACTGTCATTCCTCAAGCTCCTGTACCAACCATTCCAAATACTTCATTGCTTTTTTGGCATCTTGTGCCGCATCATCCTTTTTGCCTAAGCGGTGTAGATATTTCATGGCATTCCCCTTTAACCACCCTTGAAATTCTTCGGGTGTCATGGTTGCTCTAATAACATCAACTGATTCAATATCCAGTCCTCTTAATTTGTAGTGCTTTGGACTATTTACCATATCTTCCGCTTCTTGTAATTTCTTTGCTGGATAGCTTGCTAATGCTTCACCCATTCTTGATGTTTTCATTTCATTACTCCTTTTGCTGCTTTTCTTATTTTGTACTGTTCTTTATTGTATTGTGATTCTCCTATTTTTCTACATTCTGGTGAGCAGAATCTGCAACATCTATTGATTCCCAAAAACTCTGCTCCACATACATTACATGTGCATGGTGTGTTCTTCGCCTTCTTACGCTTAGGAGTATGATATGCCCGTTTTCTACTAGCTTCTTTCTCATCTTGTTTTTCTTCATTTTTGTAGGCACGCTCTTTTATTTCCGCTTCAGTTAGTTCCTTTGGCCATCCTACACCTTTTGCACACGATCTGCACCGCATCATAGTATAGTTAGGCGGTGTGAATGTCTTATTACATCCCTGGCATTTCCTTTGCATGTTGATTCTCCCTTACTCTTCGTAATATTTCGTCATAACTTTCAATGATTACGTCAGCCACTATTTTGGCTTCCTCTTCTGTCATCTCTACATCCTTGAATAACTCACTGCAGTGTTTGTTCCATAAGTAGCTGAACATTGGCAAGTTCATGAATACCGCTCCTATCTTCTATTCCAGGCTTTAATTGTTTGTAAATATTGTGGACTATCTTGAAATGATACTGTAACCCCACACAAATCACATACCACCATATTATGCTTCATCCCTGCTCCCACCCCTACAATAGTCCGTACGTCTTTATTGTTGCAAAACGGACAAGGTTTCAAGCCGTCTTTATTTTTTTTCATCATATCTCCTAATTGACATCTTCAAATAGCTGCTCTTGTGCCCTTCGACCTTTAATGTACTCAATCGTTTCAAGGATCATAGTTTGAACTGCTTCTAATTCATTGTCGTCTATTCCTATCCAATCTGTTGTAAATTTAAATGTTTTCTCTTCTGTTATTGCTTTCCCATTGAATCGAATGTGCGATGGGATTCTAATCTCTTTTCCTTCCACCTTTGTTAAAATATGCTTTAATTCTAATTGTCTGAGTAATATATGTGCTCCTTTAAATACTGATGTCCCCGTAATGTCTTTGTGGTGATTATGGATAATCTTTTCTAAGTCTTCCCATGCATCATATAGGGACTGCCTGCCTTCTTCTTTAAGCCTCATGACATATCCACATCGAGTGCCTGTATCGCTATTCTTGATATACTCAAAGACCTGTGTTTCTCCTACAATTGAGATTTTTCTGATAATCATCTAATCACTCCTTTTTAGGCTTATAACTTTTGCATGTATCACATTTGGTGGCCAACACAACATGCATTCTGCCCACCATTACATTATGAATGTGGTGTGGGCATTCCATTGTAGTGCGTACGATGCCTTTTTCATTCATTCCATGGCTGTGGATGCACGTCTTGGCTTTCTTATGTTCCTTTTTTCGTCCCATACTTCCCCCTTAGAATGGTATTTCATCTCTACGTTCATCTGCGAATGAATCAAAGTTTCCGCTTCCATTTCCTTTATTATTGACAAATGGCGCCACCATGACATTCGATGCTTGCACATGCCAGGTGTAAATGGTCCGTCCATTCTTTTCGTATGATCCTGTGCGCAGTTCTCCAGTTACTAGCACCGCATCACCTTTTACTAATGCCCCTAACTCTTCTGCCTGATTCCATGCGTTCACTGGAATGTAAGATACGATTTGTTTTTCTTCCGATATTTTTTTATTGGTAGCAACCACAAATGCGGCCACTGGTTTCCCCGTTGTTGTATATCGCAACTCAGCACTTTTTACCAAATGCCCTGCGATCGTTACTTGGTTTACGTTTTCCATCTGTTCCTCCTTTGGTCAAGTTTAATTAATCGATAGAACCTGTACGGGTATCCTTCTAGGTTTACCCCTTCCACTAGGCTATCCTTATCTAAGTAATATCCATCTGGTACGTGAATGTCATCACGCCACCGATTCGATGCCAAAGTTCTTGTGCTTTCTTTTGGTTTCTCTAAATTCGTACTTGCGTACCATCTTCTTTTAAATACTTCCAATTTCTCATGATTCTCTGTTTTCGTTTCTTTCAAAAGATACGTTGCCAATGCCGTGGCATCTTCTGCCTTGCCATGGTACACTCGCATATCTACGTAGCCATGTGACCATAATGCCTCTATCATTTCTGTTGTGATTGGAAATGCATTGTTGATTAACATATGAAAGTGTACTCTATTCACACCCTCTACCACATATATGTATTTGAGTGTTTTACCATTCTTCTTGTAGAGTCGCTGCATCCTCTTTATCATGTTCTGCATGCAGTGCCTAGCATCTTCAAATGTCACCTTTTCTTTGAATGTAAATGTTAGGTACCAATCCATAGATATAAAATTTGTATCTATCAAAGCACATAATTTTACCTCTGCCCGTTTGGCATTATATTTTTTTATTGCCTCTGGGCTTACATTTTCTTTTTTTCTTCTACCCTTTCCCTTAACGTAGGATCTACCCGTAAGATAATCCCATGTGAACTGCATATTTCTTGTTTTGATTATCTTTCTTTTACGCATAGCATTCCTTCGTGTCTGACTTAATAATATATACTATCAAGTTATAAATAACGGCTTAATACCGCTATTTATAGCTATTTTTGCAAACATATGGTATACTATAAGTGAACAATTTTGTATGACCATATGTCTACAAACCGATAGAGCACATACATGTGCTCTATTTTTTTATTTTAATTATCGTTTGTAAGATTTTTTGTATTTCTTTTGCATCGCCCCCATGTGCCCTAGTGTGATGACATTCCCAACATAGGCAGCATAAATTGTCTAAATCGTTTGTTCCACCAGCTGACCTTGGCACAATATGGTGAATCTCTTGGTATGGTTTCATGCATAATATACACCTATCATCATCTCTTTCACGCACTTGTTTTCGCATGCGATTTAATTCTTTTTCATACTCCACCCCTTTCTTTCCTCGTTTTGCTAATGGTGTGTACCGCTTTAATGGTGTTTTTGCGTGTAATCCCTTACGTGCTCTCATTCCATTCCCTTCCTAACTGTGCTTCTACTATGCGTAGTTCCAACTTTCTTACATTGATTGCCTCTTGTGCGTTGATGTATAGCACTTTGGCAATATCCCGTTCTTTCCGTAATGTACTAATAACAGGATCCCCCAGCACGATATCATTGATTACCGATACTGGCGTTTTATTTTCTCGTTCATATAACACTAATTTCCCTTTGGCCACCTTGTAGGTGGCTTCTTTTTCTGCCAAGTCCATTCCTCGTTCTTTGGCAATCCGTAGGGCTTGATTCATCCCTCTACGTAATTCATGTAATTCAATGAGTAAGTCGCTCATTGCTTTGGCATCCGAATTTTAATTACCTGCCCTGCATTAAGGGTGTCTTGGATTTTATTGTCTTGTTTGATTTGATAGATTACCTGTTGTGCATTCACAGATTCACCCATTAAATCTTTCACTATTGACCACAATGTATCACCCTCTTCAACCTGGTACATGATTGTGATCGTTTTCTTTGTTGTGGCATCTGATGTGTCTGTACTAAATACTTGTACAGCACCAATAAGCAATACCAGTACGATGATAATAGCTCCGATAATTCTACCCCATCGTGGTTTAAAATTATTATTTTTCATTTCTCTTTCCACCTTCTTTATATGTGCAATGTGTACTGCCCCTGGATGTATATCTGTATCTGCAATGTTCACAATGCTCCATGCATATAGTTCCTTTGTGCATGGTGCAATTCACATATGCACGTGTTTGTTTATTTTTTTCATCACAAATTCTACATATCTTCTTATAAGTATTGGAGTCTTTTGTCGAGTTTTTTAACTTTTTCATCTACTCCCCACCATTCCTTGAACTTATGCCAGTAAATGTAATATGTATATGCTCTTCCATGCATCTGAACCGCATCACCCCATTCCCATTTGTTGGCACGTAAACCACACCGAACAAATTGAGGTGATACGTTCATGATGTCAGCAATATGTGCTGGCGTTATTTTCATAAAATTACCTCCCTAAACTATTTGTGCTATAATCACCTTGAAGGGTGGTGATTATATGATTCCTTACAATCAACTAACTGCTATTGATGTGAATATACTGAAATACTTATTGGAAAATCGAAACCGTAAAATTCACTTTCACGAGTTATTAAAAGAGTTCAATGCTTTTAAATCTATTGAATTTAGAATTACTTTGTTTTCTACTCCTGATCGTAAACCATTTCCGTATGGAGCTATTCCTAATACTTCTTATATTCGTTTTGACTATGAAACTATTAGAAATGATGAAGGGATTTCCAAAACCCATCGAACTCCATTTATTTCTATTACTGAGCTCGGTATCAAAGCCATTGAAGATTATGATTTTGATTATGCTGAACGTCATAAAATGCGTGTAGAAGATAGAATATTTAGGGCAATTCCTATCTGTATTTCTTTGATAGCTTTACTATTTTCTGCCTATACTTTATTTCGTTAATAACATTACTAGAATGATTAAGCTGATAACTAGGCAAATAATACTTGCCCCAAAGGATATTCCTAACAAGATATTGTCAATTTTGTCTGTAATATCTTGTATCAACGACTTTCTAAAATTTTTGTCATTTAAATACATCTAACCACCTCCTGATTACTGTGCCTCCATTCTAGTGGCTTTTTCTAGATTTATAGAATAAAGGCAAGGCTAATACTAAGTGCGAAACAACAGCTAGTGATAATAATCCATAAAACACTAAGTCACTATTAGGGGTATTAAAAAATGCTAAAGCATATCCCAATAATGTGACCACAATTTGGTTTGCTATCATGTATAAATCTTTTTTTGTAATGGGTCCCTCTTGTAGGGTCTCTTTTTCTATATCCACCTCTCCACCTCCTTTTTACATCTATTTTTTTATTAACTTAGTATGTCTACTTTCCTCTTTTTATCAATATTTCTATGATTATAATGAGCATGCATAAATAGTACGGCCACCCTAATAATAAATTGAGTATCTTATTCTTTATGTCATTCTCTATCGCCTTATTTAAAGCTTCTTTCAGAACTTTATTATCTTCATCCAATCTAGTCACCTCCTCTATATCTTATAATCACACTAGTTCATTACTGCATTGTTTGAAAAACTAATAGAAACCTTTTTAAATTTTTGATTCTAAAACCTCTAATGAAATAAACAAGCATTCTATAAAAAACAATGCAATCATTGGGTATGTGATACGTGTTATATCATCGACAACTAACAGTATCATTAGTAAGAACACGCATCGTAGTGTAATTCTAACTAATTTCCATCCCTCACCTTTAGTTATGGGCCTCTCTTGTAGGGGCTCTTTTTCTGTATCCATCTTCCCACCTCCTTTTTTTCTGTGCTATAATCACCTTGAAAGGGGGTGATTATATGAACTACTCAACTGCTATTTATAAAGTTCTTATGTCTATAGATGTCGCATTTGAAAATAATATTTCGCCCAATGAAACGTTTGACTTGGAAAAAATTGGAATATCTTATAAACGACTATGCGTTATTTTGAAAAGCCTCTACGAATCTGGTTACATAGATGGCATTGCATTTGTAGGCTATA
This sequence comes from uncultured Veillonella sp., assembly GCA_963522415.1. Classification (GTDB taxonomy): domain Bacteria; phylum Bacillota; class Negativicutes; order Veillonellales; family Veillonellaceae; genus F0422. The sequence continues at coordinate 7,903 of CAUQZV010000044.1, forward strand.
TTGGGAATGAAATCCCAGACTTTAAATTATGCGGATGTCATTTAACTATGGACGGTATGTTATACCTAGAGAATAATTCCACTATGAAACAAGCCTATAGAGTTCTAAAGGAAGCCAAAGATTGGATCCCTGGCTTTTAAAACATCCTATATCTATATTTGATTTCAATCTTAATTAACTCTATTAGTGTTTTTGCATCTATTTCGGAAAGCCCCACTTTATCACGTTCTAATTCATCAACAAAGTTTAGGGCTAACTGTTGCAGTTCCAAAAATTTCTGTTTGTCATTTTTTATAACGGGCCTCTCTTGTAGGGGCTCTTTTTCTGTAGCCATATTCCCACCTCCTTTTCCATTCTGTGCTATAATCACCTTGAAAGGGGGTGATTATATGGATTTCAATGATTTGCAAAAGCAATTTCAGAATTTTGCCGACTCTGTTAAAGATTTAGAAGGTGAAATGCAGGTACCTTCACATGAAATTTTTACTAGAGAATTTATGCAAGCACATTCGGATTATGTTAGTTTTGATGATTTCCTCTCTGACTCTGGCTTCACTCAAAGTCTTGAAGATATCCCTGATGCCGAATGGGATTTGTATGTGGCTAGCAAAACAAACTTTTCAAATTGGAAAGAAATGCTTGATGCTGCTTCTGAAAAATACATTTTAAGCAAAATTGAATTTTAGTCATGAATAGGCTCTCTTGTTACAGAGGGTCTATTTACTTTTTCTTGCAATTCATGTAACCTTTCCATTTCTTTAATTGCTTCATCTAATTCTGTTTTATCCACTGAAATAGTGATAGTTACTTTGATTTCTTTGTTCATAAAGCCCCTCCAAATTGAATCGCCAATACCACAATTAATGATGCAATGCTAAATCCTAGTGAAAACCCTAATAAGATATCATCAAATCTATTGCCCATATTTCCACACCTCCTCACAGTAACTCATCAATGGTGCAATGAAGGTAGTCTGCTACTGCCTTTACATTCCCCACCTTTGGATCGGATGCCCTCCAGTGGGATTGCTCCCTACCGAAAGTTTTACGGCTCGCTCTAGTTGGGCAATACTAAGCCCTTTTTCCTTACACCTCTTCTTAATATTTTCATATACATTCATTTTTTGATCTTCCTTTTTGCTGAAAATATTCATTGACTTGTAGGCCTATCCAAGCCTATAATCAAATTAAATAGTTTTTCCTTCTGATTCTTATACTCCCCATAATGGGGACTGAAACGTACTAATTATTTTGTTTACACGAATGCTACATTTAAAATTACTTCCCCATTGCGGGGACTGAAACCTTTGGTTATCTTTGTCACCAAACATGACCCTACCGTTACTTTAGAATTACCCCCATTGCGGGGACTGAAACCCTCACGTAAGTTGTACCAACCCTTTTTGACTTTAAGGCCTTTAGAATTACTTCCCCATTTCGGGGACGGAAACAAATACCCATATTCATCACCTCACTTGCTTAATTGTTTGTAGAATTTTTTTCTACTTATAGACCAAAAAAAATTTTTTCTCTATCATTGCATGATAGTTTTAATAATTCTGAAAGGGCTATCATTTCGCTATTTTTAAATTCATTAACTCCATCTAACTTCAACTTTAAACCATATGGCGAGATTCCAAGCCGTAGAGCAATAAATTTTAATTTTACTCCTGATTTTTCAATAACCGCCTTCAAAAGTTCTCCGTTATACAAATCTTTCACCTCCTTTTATGTTGAATTATTTTCTACAATCATAGTATAAACCTTTGTAGATTTTAAGTCAACTATTTTTTTAATTTTAATCAATTTTTGTTGAATTTTTTTCTATCAAGTGCTAGAATGATTACATAGGAGGATAAATATTATGGATTTAACCATATATGAAAAAATTAAAAATAGAAGACTAGAATTAGGATACTCGCAAGATGAACTAGCAAAGCGTATGGGATATAGGTCTAGATCAACAATTAACAAAATTGAGTCAGGCCAAGTAGATATATCAAGGAATAAAATTGCAAAATTTGCTGAAGCATTACAGGTTACACCTTCATACCTTATGGGTTGGGATGAACCAACTACGGAGTATTACATCGACCCAGCAGTTAATGCTAAGGCGGAATATGCAAGAATGCAAGAAGGTATTCTGCTAGATGCTGCAAAGGACTTAAGCGACGAAGATTTGGATTATGTGATAGATTTAGTAAATCGTTTACGAGGGGGTAAATAGAGATTAATATCACTATACTGTATACGAAATTACCAAGGAAGATATCCGCTACACTATGCACGAGCGAGGATACAGATTGTTACACCATATTAGTTAATAAGAACAAGCCTATTGATGTATTAAGAGAGAGCATCGCCCACGAGGTGTGCCACATCATGGAGGGGCATTTTACGCAAGACATGCATGCAGGGCTAATAGAATCCCTATTGCATGGAAATGAAATTGATTTCAACCATGAAGAAGTGAACTTTTACTATCAGTTTGTAGATTAAAAAACTCCCCTACTCCACGGTGATGAAGTAAGGGAGAGGCCTATATAGAATGCGTATCCGCACGAATTTGTTGAGGTCAACAAAATGCACGCCAATCAAGTAGCACAACTTATACTACTTTTAAATCATATTTTTTATTATTGACATTTTATGTCTTGTTCCATATAATAGAGACAAAGATAAGTGCAGACGTTATCCCTCAGGGGACCTGTATGGAAAATAACCTTCTCTATTATATTCGTTAATAGAGGGGGTTATTTTTTTGTGCTATTAACCTATTTTTCACTATTCCGCTTGACTTTATACACTAATTAGTGTATAATATAAGTATAGAGAGGAGGTGAAACAATGAACAATGAATCATCAATCACTGATTGGATTATCGCAATCTCAACGTTAATACCGTCAGTACTACTCTTGGAAAAGAGAATTAAAAAAGCCCTCAAGCGTCGACGAAAACACAATAAGGGCTAAATCCTAAAGGGGGAGGGAACTCCCTTCCCCACTTTTACTATACATGAAAGGAATGGAAAAATCAATGAAAAAACAGCTTTTCTATCAATGGCTCTCCTTACTTCCTATTATCTATTTATATTGGCATACAACGGATACTTTATTTACCATTGTACTGGCGTGTATTGCCGTCATTTGGGGTATCGCTACAGCTTCCCTATTTATTAAATAATAGTATTTCATTAACGATAGGAGTTATACATATGGACGCATTACACAAGGTATTAACCTTAAAAGAAGCTGCCGAAATATGGCAAGTATCCGATAACACTTTAAAGCAAAAATGTATGGGACGTGTTAAGGGGAATCTTGCTTTCACCGATACGGAATGTCGCCAATCAGGTAAGACGTGGCTTGTTACCCGTGAAGCCATGGTTCGTTTATACGGCGAACCGCCTCACGATAAATAAAAAATACCTCCCTAGCATGAGCTAGAGAGGTACATTCTGAACATACCTAAAGGGTGGTACATCCACATATATTCAACACATATATTGTACCACTTTTTAGGTGTATTTGCTACACATGAAAGGTGGTTATTTTTATGGCGTTGAAACGCTCTAACGGATCGGGATCCGTTTACAAGATGAAACATAAGAAATTACGCAAGCCATTCCGTGCCGTCATCACGACTGGATGGACGGATGAAGGTAAGCCAATTCGCAAAACTTTAGGCACCTATGCAAGCCAAAAGGAAGCCTACGAGGCATTGGCTCTATTCTCCAATGACCCTACCGCATTGGAGAAAAAACGAGTGATTACCGTTGAGCAGTGTTTCCAATGGTATTTTGAGGAAGCAGAGCGCATGGGGCTTTCAGCAGGTCGAATAGAAGTCATTGATTCTGTTAAAAAGCTAATGAAACCTATTCACCATATGGACATCACCGTGCTTAAAACAGCACATGTGCAAGCCATATTTGATAAGTTCACTTACAGCAAATCATATCAAGGTATTATTAAATCCGCATTGATTAAAATGTTCAATATAGCCATTAAGAATGAAGTCATTAGCAAGAATTATATGAAAGACATCATTATAAATAAGAATGCTACATCGGTGAAGAAAGCGACTCCATTCCGTGAAGAAGACATTCACCAATTATGGTTACACCAGGATGAGCAGATTGTAAAAATTGTACTGATTTACATTTACACGGGAATGAGGTTGAATGAACTGTTATCCATGAAGGTCGATGATGTAAATCTAAAGGAACGATATATGATTGGCGGGTCAAAAACAGAAGCTGGTATAAATCGTAGGATACCTATTGCTGAATGTATTGTGCCATTCATCCAGGAGTTATATGCTACTGCCAAATTTAAGCATTCTATATGCTTAATGGATGGCATCATTGGACGTGATGCCTATCGCCGTCAACTGACTGCCTTATGTGAGCGATTAGGATTGGATAGACGTAAGCCACATGATACACGTCATACATTCATCACGCTATGCAGTGATTATAATATCCCCGAGATTATTATTAAGAATATCGTAGGACATTCTACATCGGATAATATCACTCAAGGCATTTACACTCATAAAACCATTGAGCAATATATCGATGCAGTGAATAAACTTCCATATGGTGATGCCCTCAAAAAGGTTGAGCAACGGTTGAGCAACCGTCTCGAAAACGCATAAAATAAGAGCATATCGAAAATGAGAAAACCCTGTAAACACGCATGTTTACAGGGTTTCTGAATATCGATTCTTATTTCAATTCGATTGTTGCGCCAGCTTCTTCTAATTTAGCTTTTAAAGCTTCA
>CAUQZV010000045.1:0-12405 GCA_963522415.1 uncultured Veillonella sp.
GGCTCCACATCCAACATTGTCAGAAGTGTCTATGTGGACGCAAGTGTTCTACGAAAATAAATGGTAATCTATTAATAACATATAAACTAAAAAACTGTAGTGATGGGGATGCTATCACTACAGTTTTTTATACTAATATATGATGATAATTGGTAAGTAGCGGTGCTGTTCATAAAGAAATCGGATATGAGTTTTTTATTATCACATGATGATAATTGATATACTGTGCAGTATTTATAAACAAAATAGGTCTATTCTGTATAGGTAGATATGAGTATGATATGAAATGCTAGAGTTGTAAGATATTACAAAGAAGTATATTCTACCAGGTTGTATGAGTATATGACATAGGTTATAAGAATTTTGAAAACATCGGTTCTCAATTAAAAATATAGTTGATAATAACTAGATAATGGTATATAATGAGAAAGTAAATGAGAATAAAAGAGCTACCTATGAGATACAGTATATTAGAATGGGGTAGAATGATATGTATATGTTAAATAGATGAAAGAGGTATAGTATGACAGAAGTATTAATCCGTTTATTTGTAAACAATAAAGATGAAGTCAAAGATACTAATGTACGCCAACAATATGGGATTATGGCGAGTGTCACCGGTATTGTGGTGAATGTGTTAGTTTGTTTAGGAGAGTTGATTATTGGTTTTCTTATCGGCTCTATCGCCATGATTAGTGATGCTATCCATAATGTGGCTGATGCAGGGGGATCTTTAGTATCCTTTTTGAGTTTTAAATTATCTGGACGTAAAGCAGATGCAGAGCATCCATACGGACATGGTCGAATGGAATATCTATTATCCATTGGTTTTTCTATCTTACTGTTTGTTGTAGCGGCTCAATTAGGTATTGAAGCGGTAGAGCACATTATGAATCCCGAGGTAGTAGAGTTTTCCATGTCTGCACTGGCTGTTATGTTAGGGGCTATGGTTTTAAAGATTTGGCTATCCTTCTTTTTACGCTCCATTGGTAATCGCATTGATTCTCCTATCTTGCGTGCCAATGGGAAAGAAGCTTTATCCGATGTATGGGCAACCGCAGCGATTGCTATTGGATTATTATTGGGCGGTATATTCCAATTGAGCGTTGATGGGTATTTAGGCTTAATTGTGGCACTTATCATTGCCAAAGCTGGTTTTGAAGTGCTGAAAGAAGCGACAGATCGTTTATTAGGATTTGAACCTACAGGAAAACGGGTACAAGAGATTATTAATTTTGTAGAATCTAAGGCTGGTATTTTAGGAACTCATGATTTAATGATTCATGATTATGGTCCAGGACATGAGTATGCTTCTATCCACGTAGAAGTAGATGCGAAACAAGATGCGATGACCATCCATAATATGATTGATAGTGTAGAACGACAAGCTTTGAAAGAATTGCAGTTAAAACTGACTATCCATATGGATCCAATCGTTGTTAATGAGCAAACCCTAGCTTTACAACAGCGTTTAGTAGCAGTGATTCAAGCCTATGATGACAATTTTTCTTTATACGATATCCGAATCGATGTGGAACATAGAAAGATTGGTTTTGACGTACAAGTACCGCATGATGTGAAATACACGAAAGAGGAACTTTCACAAAAATTAAGCCAATTAGTAGAAGCGGTACTGCCAACATTCGTAGTGAAACCGAATGTAGTACATGGTTATACTGGTGTATAACAATAAGCATATTATCTAGTTTGCTTTGCAATATAAGTAATGACACAAATAAAAAAGGACTGGTACAGATTGTACCAGTCCTTTTTTGCTTACTTTCATAAGCTATATTGTATTGCATATTCTATTGGGCATCCCATACCAAAGAACAAATAGACCTTTCAAACAGTATATGTGAAGTATATGTTTATACTTTGTCTGTTGGGTAGCCGTGACGCGCATAATCTACAGCTGCTGTAAATAAGATATCTGTAGAAGAGTTTAATGCTGTTTCGGTGGAGTCTTGGATCACGCCGATGATGAAACCAACACCTACTACTTGCATAGCCACGTCATTGGAAATACCGAATAGGGAGCAAGCTAATGGAATCAATAAGAGAGAACCACCAGCTACACCGGAGGCACCGCAAGCAGAGATAGTGGCGATAACACTTAATAAAATAGCAGTAGCGAAATCTACTTGAATTCCTAATGTAGATACTGCTGCTAAAGTCATAACAGTAATGGTAATCGCAGCACCTGCCATGTTGATAGTTGCACCTAAAGGAATGGAGATAGAATATGTATCTGGTGTAATGCCAAGACGTTTAGCTAAGTCCATATTAACTGGAATGTTAGCTGCAGAACTACGTGTGAAGAAAGCAGTTACGCCAGACTCACGTAGACAACGGAATACCAATGGATATGGATTACGCTTGATAACCGCAGCTACGATGATTGGATTTACAACAAGAGCCACTACAAACATACAGCCTAATAATACTAGTAGTAATTTAGCATACGTAAGAAGGGCACCTAAGCCATTTTCACCAATAGATTGAGCGACTAGTCCCATAATTCCAAGAGGAGCAAATTTAATGATCCATTGTACGGATGTTGTAATTGCATCGGAGATAGATAGCATTACGTCTTTTGTTTCATTATTTGCATTACGCAATGCGGCACCAAAAAGAAGAGCCCATCCTAAAATTCCGATATAATTGCCTCCTAAAATAGCTTTTACAGGATTTTCAACAATATTTGTTAATAAAGTAGATAGAACGGCAGTGATACCATTTGGTGGAGCTGTATCTGCTGGAGATGCTGTTAATAATAACGTAGTAGGAAATAAAAAACTACCTACAACAGCTAGAGCTGCCGCTGCAAATGTACCCACTATATATAAAACAATAATGGAACGCATTCCTGTTTTTTGGCCAGAACGGTGACGACTTATGGCTGCGATAACTAAGAAAAATACTAATACTGGTGCCACACCTTTTAGTGCACCTACGAAGATTGTGCCCAATAAAGATAACTTCGCAGCATTGTCTGGGGACCATACGGCAATACCGATGCCGATGAGGAGACCTACGCAGATTTGCTGGATGAGGCTAAATCTATTGATGAATTGAAATAATGCCCTCATAGAAAACTCCTTATACTTATAAATACTTAAAATCGAGTACAAATATCTACTCATAAAAGACATAAAGACATTATAAACGGAATATATACTTTTGGCAAGAGAAAAAAATCACAAATTATGGAATATCCTCATCCATTCGTGTATAATGAATAGCAGTATAAATAACTGGAGGTATATTGTGGAATTTAAAACACATGAAGATAAAAAAGCTTACGTGCAAGATGTATTCTCTCATATTGCGAAGCATTATGATGTGATGAATACATTGTTGAGTTTTAATCAAGATGCACGGTGGCGTAGATTTGCAATAGAACAATTAGAATTAACGGAAGGTATGCGATTAGCAGATATTGCCTGTGGTACTTGTATGTTAACAAAAACAGCATTACAAGAAATTCCGTCTTTACATGTGGAAGGACTTGATTTTAGTCCTGAAATGTTAGCGGTTGGACGAAATCGATTAGAGAAAGAAGGATATACAGATCGAGTGAATTTAACCCAAGGAGATGCGATGGATTTACCTTATGATAGCAATACCTTTGATGGAGCTGTATCTGGTTTTGCTTTGCGTAATGTGCCAAGCATTGAACAAACGGTTCGTGAAATGAAACGTGTTGTTAAACCAGGTGGTAAAGTAGTGACTTTGGAATTGGCGAAGCCGACTATGTTTGGTTTCAAGCAGGCCTATTATCTATATTTTGAAAAAATTTTGCCGGTGTTGGGGAAATTGAGTCGAGATCAATCATCCTATGCATGGCTTCCAGAATCATTGCGCCGATATGTGGGGCAAGAAGGTGTTCTTCAAATTTTTAAAGATGTGGGACTACAAGATGCTAAGTATTATGAACTTACAGGTGGCATTGTGGCAGTCCATGTGGGCACCGTACCAGAAGAATAGAAAAAGCTGTCATCCACGACGAGGTGATGACAGCTTTTTATTTCTTTTATTCGTGTCCAAAGCGATTTGGATTTTTTAAAGTTTCTTCATAGATATGATTTACAATCTTCCAGTTCACAATAGTGAAGAAGTTGTTAATATATTCTTCGCGGCTGGAATGGACGTACATGTAATCCCATAGATTGATACCTAAGATTGCAGTTTGCATGTTCATAATCGGATTGATTTGTTCTTTTGTAGAAGTAATAACAAGCGTATTGTCTGGGTTTAGCACAAGCCAAGTCCAACCATTATCGATATGAGTGTGAGCCGCCTCTGTAAATCGTTGTTGGAACTTTTCTAAGGATCCAAAAGAGTGGTTGATAGCATCTTTGATTGGTCCGTTGATGGTGCTTGTATTTGGGGTTGTCAGGGTAGGCAAAAATAAGGTGAGATTTTTATAGGTTCCACCATAGATCTGAATGTCTTGACGAATTTCTTGCGGTACATGGCTCAAGCCTCCTAGCAGACAGTCGATATGACCAAAGCGAAGGTCAGAGAACTCTTCTACTAGTTCATTAAGTTTAGAGACGGAATGGCTGTATACATCAGTATACAAAGATGTGAGTGTTTCTCTGCCGATGACTGGCTCTAAGGCATAATCAGAATAAGGTAGTGGTTCTAATTCAAAAAATTTCATGGACACCTCCATCACAAAGATTTGATAATGATAGATATTATCATAGTTATTTATATGGTAATAGATAAGACCACAAAAGTCAAGATAAAAAGACTTTTACAAAGATGTGTTCACTATAAAATTATACATTGAATAAAAAAGATAGAATCTGTATAATAAGAGTATAGAATCAAAATAAATCGAGTTACATCAATGGTTGAAAGGAGTTTTGTATGAAAACACAAAGTAAACGTTGGATGCTAGGAGCTGTTATGGTAGGTGTTATCGCCTTGGGGCAAACGGCGTATGCTGCACAAGATCCGTTAATGCTACCAGAGCAAGAAGGCTTACAAGTTATTTCAGAAATACAAGCTAAAATTACAGTAGAAAGTCCCAACTGGGAAGTAAAGCAAGTGGTGAATACCTTTGCTAACTATGGTCAAGATCATAGTAAACAGTTGTTTGAATTACAAACACATCAAGTGATTTCCGCAGGACAATTGGATGTCATTAATGCATTGTATTATATGAATGTGCGGAAAAACTTTTACATTGAAAGCCATCGCTGGAAAAAAGATAGCTATGGAAGAAAAGTGTTAAATAGTTTATACGTAGATTATCAAAACTATTTGAATAGTCATCGCTATGTACCAACCAATGAAGTGGATACTTACAAAGAAGAGTTCTTAGGAATTTTAGCGAGCCATGCTGAGAAAGTGCACAATGATGAATTGCGTACATATATGAATGAAATGGTAATTTTTGGTTTAGAGCAAGCTATGAAAGATCATAATCCAACTGTAAAATCCTATAGGGGTAAATAATAGATAGCCTACTCATTATTAGAGTGGGCTATCTTTTTTGACAAATTATATAAGTTGTGATTTAATATATAAGAAGTATAATTAGAAAAACTTCTAAATCTTGCTATTGATGAATGGAGAGAAGTCATGAGTGAAATCACAAAACAGGTTCATCCTGTTGATGAAATGTTACCTGTATCTAAGTTGTTTTCATATGGATTACAACATGTGCTGGCAATGTACGCAGGTGCTGTAGCAGTTCCCATTATTTTGGCGAATGCATTAGGATTATCGACACAAGATTTGATTCGCTTGATTAATGCGGATTTATTTGCTTGTGGTATTGCTACCCTGATTCAAACATTAGGAATAGGGTCTATTGGAGCTAGAATTCCGATGATTCAAGGGGTTACTTTTGCAGCGGTAGCACCTATGATCATTATAGGAACGGAACATGGTCTGACTGCTATCTATGGAGCAATAATAGTGGCGGGCTTTTTTACGTTTTTAATAGCTCCTTATTTTAGTCGCCTTATACGCTTATTCCCTCCAGTGGTAACAGGTACAATTGTTACCATTATCGGTATTAGTTTGATGCCTGTAGCCGTTATGTGGATTGCAGGAGTATCTCCGGAGGATCCTAACTACGCAAGTGCTACGAATCTTTGCTTGGCAGGCTTGACATTATTAATCGTAGTCTTAGTGAATCGCTTTGCAAAAGGATTTTTAAGTAATTTATCAGTGCTTATTGGTCTCTTAGGAGGCACGATGATAGCTTATGCTTTAGGAGTCGTGAACTTTGTAGAGGTTGCTGAAGCAGACTGGGTAGCTTTTGTTACTCCACTTGCCTTTGGGATGCCCACCTTTGATGTTAGTTCCATTATCGCTATGCTTGTGGTAATGTCTGTTTGTATGGTAGAGACCACGGGAGATGCCATTGCCATAGGTGAAATTGTAGATAAAAGAGTGGACAAGAAAACGTTGAGTTCTTGTTTACAAGCTGATGGACTATCTACCTGTATTGGTGGAATTTTAAATAGTTTTCCTTATACAGCCTTTGCGCAAAATATCGGATTAATTGCGGTGACGAATGTGAAAAGCCGTTTCGTAGTAGCCACATCTGGTGTGATTTTGATGGTTTTAGGACTGTTTCCTAAATTAGCAGCGGTAGTAGCATCCATCCCTAGTCCTGTGCTTGGAGGAGCAGGGATTGCTATGTTTGGTATGATTATTGCTAGTGGTATTCGCTCCTTAGGGAAAGTAGACTATGAAAATAATCATAATTTAATGATTGTTGCCTTAAGTATTGGTGTTGCTATGATACCGATTGGGGCACCTCATTTTTATCAAGGCTTTCCAGCGGCGGCAAAAATTATTTTTGAGAGTGGTATCACCTTTGGCAGTATGTTAGCGGTAGTATTAAATATGGTATTTAACGGTATAGAGCTAGAAGATAAAAAATAATAAGTTGTTTTTACTGTAATAAGGACAAGAAAATGAATACGCCTCTATGAAGATATACGAGTTTATTATTTTCATAAAGGCGTGTTTTTTATTATAGCTTTACCGTGTAAACGTGTTATAATATGAACTATATAGGTAAATTTAAATATAATAATCTAAGGAGATATAATGGAAGCAAAAATTATTGCTATTTCAATTAGCAGAGCAAAGGGACAAAAGAAAACGAACATCCCTGAAACGGAGTTAATAGTAAATCATGGTATTGAAGGAGATGCTCATGCAGGACCGTGGCATCGTCAATTGAGCTTGCTTGGTATTGAAAGTATCGAATTAATGCGTAAAAGTGGGGCTGATGTGAACCCTGGAGATTTTGCGGAAAATATTACTGTAGAAGGCTTGACTTTATTCCAATTGCCAGTGGGTACTAAATTAGCCTTAGGTAAGACTATCGTAGAGGTTACACAAATCGGAAAAGAGTGTCATCAAGGTTGTGAAATTATGCAACAGGTTGGTAGCTGTATTATGCCTACGCAAGGGATTTTTGGGCGTGTTCTAGAAGGTGGAAAGATTCAAGTAGGCGATACAGTTTGTATTGTTGAGGAGCCAGTCAATGCATGATAGCCAAGGGCGTGTTATTGAGTATGCCCGTATATCCTTAACGGAAGCATGCAATTTTTGCTGTGCCTATTGTCGACCACAGGAGATAACAGAAGCTATGGCGCCAGTCTTGCCGCCAAGCTTTTGGTTGCCTCTATTAGAGGCGTTGTACTTAGGAGGCGTCAAAGCCTTGCGTTTAACTGGGGGAGAACCATTGTTATATCCTCATCTATATGACTTGTTAGAGCATATACGAGAGGAACAATGGTTTTCCGATATTTCTATGACCACCAATGGTAGTCTATTAGAAACTCAGGCGGAACGTTTATTTATAGCAGGGGTACAGCGACTAAATATTAGTTTAGACTCTGTGGAAGAAGAGGGTTTTGCCAAAGCTGTAGGTCGCAATGGACAATTAGCTGGCGTACTTCGTGGTATAGAAGCTGCCAAGACTGCAGGCTTTCAAAACATAAAGATTAATACCGTAGTGCAAGCGCCATTTTCTGACAAAGAAGTGGAAACCTTGTTGCATTATGGAAAAGAGTGGGATGTAGTATGGCGATTTATTGAATACATGCCATTCCAAGGGAAACAAAGTCATGTGCCTACCTTTGGAGAGTGGAAGGAGCAGATTGAACGCATTGTGGGATCTGAGTTAACTCCAGTCAAAGAGCGATTGGGATTTGGACCAGCTCAATACTTCCAATTGCCAGATGGACAACGAATTGGCTTTATTTTTCCTTTGTCCAATCAATATTGTTCTTCTTGCAATCGTATTCGTTTCACTGCAGATGGATCGCTACGTTTATGTTTGTTGCGTGATGAAGATTTAGACTTGCGTGGACTTATACAAAATGGCGGTACACCATACACTATATTGCATTGCATTGAAGAGGCATTACAAGGTCGATATGCGAGTCATGATGGAGATTCCATTGAAAAAGTGGAACGTCCTATGTGGCGTATCGGCGGTTAGGAGTTATGATGAAAGTAGAATCTTTTGGACAATTACAAGCAGGCCAAGAGGCTCATGTCTATACAATAGAAAATGATGTATTGCAAGTACAAATTAGTAATTATGGTGCCACTATTGTCGCTGTTTATGATAAAGTGTTGCAGCGCCATTTAGCATTGGGTTATGATTCTGTACAAGAGTATGAAACAAAACATGGACAACTAGGTGCTACTGTAGGGCGTGTGGCGAATCGTATTGCCAATGCTGTCTATACGTGGAATGGTACAGTTCATCAGCTAACAGCGAATAATGGACCCAACTTATTACATAGTGGCAAAGGCAATATTGGACATCGTCTATGGGATGTAGTGGAGGAAAATTGTACTGATACAGTGGTACATCTCTCTCATTCTATTACTTCTGAAGAAGATGGATTTCCAGGTGATCTCTATGTAGAAGCGGTGTTTAGATTGGTAGAACAGACGCTAGTAGTCACGTATGTGTATACAACTTCAGAAGATTCCTTCGTCAATTTGACGAATCATGTATATTTTAATTTGCATGGAGAAGGTAACTTATCGAACCATGTATTAGAATTAGGGTCTCATCAGTATATGCCATTTGGAGAGTATCAAATTCCTCAAGTTGATCCAGCATCTGTTGAAGGTACACCATTTGATTTTAGAAAAGGTATGGACCTACAAAAAGCATTGGACTATTATGCTGATGTGTTGAGCCAATATAAAGGATATGACCATGATTTTGTAACGGCTCCAGTAGAAGGACATGGTACAAAAGATTCTGTAGTGCCTTTTGCGGTGCTACAAGGTAAGGATGTGACAGCCGTATTCCATACAGATGCGCCACACTTTCAGGTATATACAGGAAATTGGTTGAACGAAGATGGTCGAGACCGCCATTATGGAAGTCATGCAGGGATTGCCATTGAGCCACAATTTGTGCCGAATGATATCAATATGAATGGTGAGAGCAAGACTAAAGCAGATACAGTTTATGAAAGAACCATCGCCTATTCATTCTATCACCGATAGGCGTATTTGCTAGTAAGGAGACAAGGGTCGAATGAAATCATTTATTTACCATAATCCAACTAAAATAGTGTTTGGCAAAGACTGTGTGAAGGAATCGCTAGCCGCTGAATTAAGTCGTTGTGGAACACGAGTGCTACTTACCTATGGTGGAGGCAGTATTAAGAAGAATGGTGTCTATGATGCGGTGAAAGAAGCCTTACAACAAGCGGGTAAGGAAGTGTTTGAGTTGAGTGGAATCATGTCAAATCCACGGACTACGAAAGTACGTGAAGGCATTGCTCTGTGTAAAGAACATAACATTGACTTTATCCTAGCTGTTGGTGGAGGATCTGTAATTGATTGTACAAAATTTATTGCAGGTGGTGCTGAGTTACCAGATGCGGTTGATTTTTGGCAGAATTTCTTTTTAGACCATCAACCGGTGACGGAAGCCTTGCCATTTGGTGTAGTCTTAACTATGGCAGCTACCGGTAGCGAAATGAATAGCGGTGGTGTGATTACAGATTGGGAGACACAGAAAAAATTAAGTGGGTATGGACCAGCACTATTCCCCCAATTTTCTATGTTAGATCCTACGTATACCTACACGTTGCCGAGAGAACAAGTTGCCTATGGCATTGTAGATATGTTGTCCCATTTATTGGAACAATATGTCTCTACACCAGATGATGATAATGTGACAGATTCTGCCATTGAAGGAATCTTTAAAAATATCGTGCGCAATGGCCGGAAATCTATGGAACACTTAGAAGATTATGAAGCACGTTCTAATATTATGTGGGGTGCTACCTTAGCTTTGAATCGTTCCTTAGGATTAGGCAAAGATCAAGATTGGATGACTCATGCCTTAGAGCATGCTCTATCAGCCTTTTATGATATTCCTCATGGGGCAGGATTGGCGATTATGCATCCAGCGTATTTGCGTTGGATATTACCTAACGCGACCGCACGGTTAATGCGTTTTGCTAAGGAAGTGTGGTGCATTGAACAAGGTACTATGAGTGATGCAGACTATGCATTAGCTGGTATCGAAGCCTTAGAAACATATTTCAAAGAAATAGGTGCGCCATCTACTTTGGAAGAAGTAGGGATTCCAAAAGGATCCTTACCGGATATTGCTGATAGTTGTGTTCGTTATCCTACAGCATATAGTAATCTTACACCTAAGGATGCGTTAGCTATCTATGAAAGTGTCTATAAAAAATAGGGTAAACTCCATGTGTGTCGTACAAGTATAGGCTTTCACATTGACATTTACAAGAGAAGTCAGTATAATTATAGCTATTGTTAATAAGAAATTTAAGTAACTTTTTCATAAGGGAGGCAGTGTCATGTGGCACTGTTTTCTGTATATGAGGAATAGAAATGGAGAGACATACATGGCAGAGGTAAAAGAAACCTTACTTACAGCCGAAGGGTTGAAGAAGCTGGAAGAAGAATTAAATTATTATAAATCTGTACGTCGAATCGAAGTGGCAGAGCGTATTAAAATTGCTATTTCCTACGGTGATATTTCAGAGAACTCTGAATATGATGATGCGAAAAACGAACAAGCTTTCATCGAAGGTCACATTATTGAATTGGAAAATAAAATTAATACAGCTAAAATCATTGATGAAAATGTAAAAGGCGATACAGTGACAGTAGGTAGTAAAGTAACTTTGTTAGACGAAGAGTTTAATGAAGAATTAGACTACACTATTGTAGGTTCTTCTGAAGCAGATCCTTTCAACAATCGTATTTCTAATGAATCCCCTGTAGGCGTGGCGATTTTAGGAAAAGCGAAAGGTGACAAAGTAGAAGTGAATACACCAGATGGTATGGTGAGTTTCAAAATATTAAGCATTCAATAAGGGTAAAGAAGTATAAGGAGGCCCCTCATGAGCGAAGAAAAACATGTGCCAGAACAATTGGATTTAAACGATCAAATGTTGGTACGCCGCGAAAAGTTGGCGCAATATGAAGAGGATAATATCTATCCATTTGGACAACGATTTGTTGTTCAACATAAGGCACTCCAAATTAAGGATGAATTCCGTGATTTTGATGGTCAACCAGTAGTGATTGCTGGTCGATTGATGACAATTCGTTCTCATGGTAAAACAGCCTTCGCTAATTTGCGCGATTTATCTGGCGATATTCAAGTATACTTCCGTAAAGATGTTATGGGAGAAGAGGATTACAAATATGTAAAAATGCTTGATATGGGAGATATTGTAGGTATCGAGGGCCATGTGTTTAAAACACAAAAAGGCGAAATTACAGTGAAAGTCAACAAATTGACTTTATTGTCTAAATCCCTTCGTCCATTACCAGAAAAATGGCATGGTTTGAAAGATACAGAACTTCGCTATCGCCAACGCTATGTGGATTTAATCGTAAATCCAAGCGTTCGTGATACATTTGTAAAACGTACGAAAATCGTAGCGAAAATTAGAGAGTATTTAAACAGCAAGCAATTCATGGAAGTAGAAACTCCTATGATGCATGCTATTCCAGGCGGTGCGGCAGCACGCCCATTCATTACACATCATAATGCCTTAGACATTGATATCTATATGCGTATTTCCCCTGAATTATACTTAAAACGTTTGATTGTTGGCGGTTTAGAGCGCGTATATGAAATTAACCGTTCTTTCCGTAATGAAGGCGTATCTATCCGTCATAATCCGGAATTTACTATGATGGAATCCTACCAAGCCTATGGTAACTTTGAAGATGCCATCGCTTTAACAGAAGGTGTGGTATCCTACTGTGCACAAGAAGTACTTGGTACAACAAAAATTAATTACCAAGGCATGGACATTGATTTGACTCCACCATGGAATCGTATCACTATGCAAGAAGGTATTAAACAATACACTGGGGAAGACTTTGATGCTATTG
>CAUQZV010000046.1:0-11646 GCA_963522415.1 uncultured Veillonella sp.
CTGATAGCAAAACTCGACTTTCACTGATGGAACAAACGCAAGACGGATTTGAACTAGCAGAACAAGACTTGCTCATCCGTGGTACAGGGGAATTATTTGGCTTGGCTCAGTCAGGTCTGCCAGATTTGAAAGTTGCGAACATTATCAAAGATATACCTATTCTTGTGGAAGCTAGAGAAGATGCTAAAATGTATTTACAATCCCACGGATTTGATGAGGTACAATCCACTTTGCGCCATCAAATGGAAGCACGCTTTGGGCCACAGTATATGCGTATTTTATATAATTAATCTTACCTACTACATGTTGTTTAGTAAGGGTCATCTATGATACAATAAGGTGAGATTTTATCTGTAGCATGGTGCTATAGATATCTAGTGATGAGGGAGGAAAGACTCATGCCTATTATTCATGTAGAACTTGTTGAAGGTCGTACTTTTGAACAAAAGAAAGCTCTTGGCGAAGCGATTACAAAAGCAACTGTAGAAACTGTAAAAGTACCTGCAGAAGCGGTAAAAGTAATTTTCGTGGACATGAAAGCTGACAACTATATGGAAGCTGGCGTTATGCGCTGCGAAAAGAAATAATTAGGAAAATTACCTACCAGAAGGATAGGTCTATGATAGGGTGTAGGCTCTTTCATATGTCCTGTCCTTCTTGTTTACATACTAGAGTAGATGAGGTGAATGGTGCAGAATCAAATACATGTGCTATCCGTCCCAATTGATGCGGTAACGATGACGGAAGCCGTAGATAGAGTGCTTTCATTAGTGGGACAGCCAAAATTACATATGGTGGCAACGGCCAATGCAGAAATGATTATGATGGCACAGGATGATCAAAGATTGTTAGAGGTTCTGCAACAAGCGGATCTTGTTGTACCGGATGGAGCAGGTGCTTTATGGGCAGCTGAGCAACAGGGACAGCGTTTTCCAGAACGAGTGACAGGTTGTGACCTATTGCAACACTTATTGAAGGCAGCTAAAGCACATAATATAAAGATATACTGCTTAGGTGGAGCTGAGGGAGTTGTCAAAAAAGCCTTAGAAAATATGACAGCAGAACTTGGAGAATTGCCGGTAGTGGGATATCATTCTGGATATTTCACAGCGGAGGAAGAAGTAGACATTCTTGATGAGATTCAACGTAGAGGGGCTCAATTAGTGTTTGTTGCCTTTGGGGTGCCGAAACAAGAGTTTTGGATTCAAGAAAAATTAGCCCGATTAGATGGTGTAGTCGCCATGGGAGTGGGCGGTTCTTTCGATGTATTAGCGGGCATGTTGAAACGAGCTCCTGTATGGATGCAAGAAAACCGCTTAGAGTGGTTATATCGATTGGCATTGCAACCGAAACGTATTATTCGTATGTTAGCATTGCCTAAATTTATGTGGACTGTATGGCGCCATAAACATTGATACAGTATAGTTGTATCTTGTTGGAGCTATCACTAGTTAAGAGAGGTTTAGTATGGGTTTGATTGTTAAAGAAGGATATCCTTTAATCGGTGCTTGTCTTGTTGTGACAGCACTGGTAGGCTACTTTCTATCATGGTGGTTAGGAATTATACCATTTGTACTGGCATTATTCTTTACTTATTTTTTCAGAAATCCTAATCGCCGTATTCCTCATGATCCAATGGTGTTAGTATCACCTGCGGATGGGAAAGTGATGGAAGTAGTAGAAGTGTTTGAGGACACATATTTACATCAACAATGTAAAAAAGTAATGATTTTTTTATCTGTTTTTGATGTCCATGTGAATCGGGCTCCAATGGCAGGTGAAATTACGTTTCGACAATATACAGAAGGTCGTTTCTTACCTGCCTATAAAGATTCAGTAGGATATGAAAATGAACGTCATACAATTAGCATTAAAAATGACAAGATGGAAATTGTGGTGACACAGATTGCGGGCTTGTTGGCTAGACGTATCGTGTCTTGGACAGATGTAGGAGATACCTTGGAGCAAGGTACTTTGTATGGTATGATTAAATTCGGATCTTGTACAGAACTATTTGTTCCGTTAGACGTAGAGATTTGCGTCACAAAAGGGCAACATGTAGTTGGTGGAGAAACGATTATTGGGAGGGTGAAAGATGAATAAGTCTATATTTCCCAATCTTTGCACAGCAGCAAATTTAGCCTTCGGTGTGATAGGCATTAGTTTATCTGCTACAGGTAATTTTACTTGGGCAGCCATATGTGTGCTTTTGTCCTTATTAGCCGATGGTTTAGATGGACGTATTGCTCGTGCTTTGGGTGTTTCTGGAGATTTTGGCCGTGAATTAGATTCTTTAGCCGATGTAGTTGGCTTTGGCGTATCTCCAGCTTTTATGCTGTATATGATGAGCTTGGATCACTATGGTTGGTTAGGCTATGTGCCATTGTTGGTATTCTCTGTATTAGGGGCTTTCAGATTGGCACGATTTAATATTATGACGGAAGAAGTGCACGGTTACTTCCAAGGGTTACCGATTCCTGCAGCAGGTTGTATGGCAGCTACCTATGTGTTAAGTGGTGTTCGTATTCCTGATGTGGCATTGATGTTGGCTATGATTATCGTAGGTTACTTGATGGTTAGCAATGTGCATCATCCAGATTTCAAAGGGAAAGGTAGCGATCCAGTGCAACCCATTGCCGTAGGTATTACCGTAGGCTGCGGCGTATTTTGCTTATTAATGGATTATCGCTCCTGGCCGGTATTGATTTTTGTATTATATGCTGTATATGGTATTAGTAATACTATCATCAACAACATTCGTAAATAGGAAGGAACTAGGATGAATTACGTTTGGTTTGACCTAATTATGATTCCCATACAGGTAATTATCGTATTTTATACCTTGTATTACTTTGTGTTGATGGTCTGTGGCATGTGGCATAAAAGTGACAAAAAGGAATGTCCGCCGAAACATTCCTTTGCTATTATTGTCTGTGCCCATAATGAAAGTGCCGTGATAGGTCAATTGGTGAATAATCTACAGGTCTTAGATTATCCTCGCCACTTATATGATATCTTTGTGGTGGCAGATAATTGTAAAGATGACACTGCCAAGATTGCCCGTGAAGCTGGTGCTGAAGTGTATGAACGTTTTAACACAGAAGAAGTGGGTAAAGGATATGCCATGGGCTGGATGTTTGACAAAGTATTCGCCATGGAACGCAAGTATGATGCATTCGTAATTTTTGATGCGGATAATCTAGTGCATCCTCATTTCCTCTATGAAATGAATCGTCATTTGGAAAAAGGGGAGCCAGTGATTCAAGGATACTTGAATGCGAAGAATCCAACCGATACATGGGTAGCAGGTACCTTTGCTATTGCCTTTTGGATGGTCAATCACATGTGGCACTTGGCGAAATATAATTTGGGACTTTCCACAGCCTTAGGTGGAACTGGTATGTGTATTCGTACAGATATCATTCGCGACTATGGTTGGTCATGTAATAGCTTGACAGAAGATATGGAATTTTCCTTGAAACTGTTAATCCATGGCGTGAAAACAACATGGGCGCATAATGCTATCGTCTATGATGAAAAGCCATTGACCTTTATGCAGTCTTGGAATCAGCGGAAACGTTGGGCGCAAGGGCATTTTGACACAGGAGAACGGTATATTCCGAAACTTTTTGTACAAGGTATTAAGAAAGGAAAATGGACGATTCTAGATGGGATTGTGCAGATTACACAGCCCTATTTCTTGCTATTGTCAGCCTTTTATATTATTATGACCTATATCAATGGTATTGTACCGTTGTATACGAATATTATTTACCAAATTTTGCCAGTACAAGTATGGCAGATTATTGGTATTGGACAATATTTATTTCCACTTATTGTGTTAGCACAAATTAAAGTGCCACCAAAAGTTTGGATCTATTATCTATTGTATCCACTATTCATCTATTCTTGGGTACCCGTTACCTTCTTAGGATATTTGAATCGCCACGATAAAGTATGGTCTCATACACAACATACTCGTGGGGTAGAACTAGGGGAAGTGAAATTAACCCGTATGGGTGATACCAGTCGAAAAACCAAAGAATAAGATATGATAAGAGCAACAGGATGTGAAAATTCTGTTGCTTTTTTTTGTAATGAGAAAGTGCTTACTATTCTTAAAATTTACTCTACGCAGTGCCCATTCTCTATGCTATAATGTATATTACGTATCAAATGATGTACTATATAACATTTCATGTAGAAGGGAAGACACAGTATGCCACCAGAGTTAGAAGAACCGCATCAAGGGCTTGGTTCAAGACAGAAAAAACGTATTATAGGAGTCAAACCAGGTCAGTTTGTGAAAGGCCTTGACGGGTTAAAGGGATTAGCCATTCTAGGCGTCACGATTTTTCATTTATTTCCCCATGCAGCCAGTGGCGGGTTCATGGGGGTTTCCCTTTTCTTTGTATTGTCGGGATATTTATTAGCTTTCACCACGAATCAACAATGGAAGTTGGGAAATTACAGCATTTCAAAATTCTTTCAGCGTAGGGCGGAGCGGATTCTCATTCCCTTAGTGTTGATGGTGGCAGTCATCTTAGGACTGTGGCATTTGCTGTTACCTGACAAGCTAGCTGGCATACGCCCAGAAGTGATTTCCATTTTGCTGGGCTATAATAACTGGTGGCAAATCGCACAAAATGCGGACTATTTTACCCGTTTATTAAACACATCGCCATTCACCCATATGTGGTTCTTAGGGGTAGAAATTCAATACATTGTCATTTGGCCAATTCTATTTTGGATCTATACAGCACTGAAAAGACAATGGAGTTATACCATCGGTCTAGTATGGATGTTGGTGTTAGCATTAGGTTCCTCTGTCATTATGCCTCTACTATATACAGAGGGTATGGACGTATCTCGTTTTTATTACGGCACAGACACACGGCTATTCGCATTGCTATTGGGTGCCTTTTTGGGATTGCACCGGAGTGAACAAAAACTATATCCTTTGGGCACTATGAAAGGAAATGTTATCAGCAGTGTACTCCTACTGGTAGGTATCATTGTAACAGTGCTAGGGTACATCTATTTAGATGGGCAAAGCCCTTCTCTTTACACCTATGGCATGGTAGCATTTACTTGTCTATTTGGGTTCATGGTGTGGTTAGTAGAACGTCCTAACACGCCACTTGGAAAACTGGTTGATGTGCCACTCCTTGCATGGTTTGGTAAACATAGTTATGGATTATTTTTATGGCAATATCCAATGATTTATCTCTTTGAACATATGGGTTTCATGGAATATTTTGCATCACCTATAGCCTACTATATCGTCTTAGTATCGGCTATCATAGGCCTTACACTTTGGTCTGAAGCGGTGACGAATTGGTGTGTCCGTCAACATAGTGTCCGTGCCATTGTGGATGTCGTTCGTTCCTACTATGTGAAAGTTGTTTCTATCGTGGGGGCTGTTTGTATTGTCCTAGGCATGTATGCATTTGCCACAGCATCAGAAGAGAAGCAACAAGACGTGACTGAATTGCAAGTGCGATTGGCGAAGAATGCAGAATCCCAAGCTGCAGAAAATGCGAAGGTAATCGATTTGTCTACTGTCAGTGATCCACAAGATATGGTGCATATGGCAGCCATTGGTGATTCCGTCATGCTTGGTTCCGCGCATGCATTACGAAAGGACTTTGCAGGTATACAAATTGATGCCAAAGTATCTCGCTATGTAGGAGCAGGTTTAGGGATTGCAAAGCAAATGGATGCTAAGCAACAATTAGGCAATGCGGTCCTTATTGGCCTTGGTACGAATGGTCCCATTACAGGCTATTATGAAGATGAAACAAAAGCATTGGTGCAGTATTTAGGTTCAAATCGTCAGATTTTCTGGATTAACAATTATGCGCCAGGTATCCAGTGGATTGAGGCCAACAATGCGTACTTAACTAAGCTTGCCAAAGAACATCCGAATGTACATATCATCGACTGGGCTAGCCTAGCATCGAAACATCGAGATTGGCTCGGAGATGATGGCATCCATCCGAATGATACAGGGGTGAAAGAATACTCTAAATTCATCCATGATGAAGTGAAAAAAGTATTGCTCCAACAAGGAGATACAAATACAAAACAGAAAAAGCGCTAAACACGTATCCTGAGATAAGTGGATTAGCTATAAATGCCAATATACAAGGGCTGTAACAAAATGTAGATTTACATTTTGTTACAGCCCTTTTAGTTTATCATTGATATTCGACTCTCAATATTTTCAAAAAGTAAAAAAATAAGAGCCATATCTCTCGATATGGCTCTCGCAAAAGTATGGTTACTTTTTCTATATATGTACATATTAACTTAGTCTAAACCAATTGTTAATGACAAGAGTATTTGATTAATATCTTCTAAAATAGCACTAGCAGTCAAGGTTGACTGGTAGGAGTGTTTTCTAGGATTTTAGAGGGTGCATAGAGAAATTCTAAGTACACAAGTAAAGGAGGTGACATTATGTACCATGTGGAGATTGAGCTGGATCATTTCTTTCAGCGTGCTTATGAAAGTGGAGCCAGTGATATGCATTTTGATACCTTAGAAAAAGAGGTGCAAGTACGATTCCGCTTGGATGGTCGTTTGCAAGAGATAGCTCGGATTCCCATGCCAGGAGGTGAGCAAGTGATGAATCGTTTGAAAGTGTTAGGGTCTTTAGATATTAGTGAAAAAAGATTGCCCCAAGATGGGCGGTATGTGTGGACTCATGGAAATCACGCAGGAACGATACGTATGTCTTCCTTGCCGTCCGTGTATGGTGAAAGTCTTGTATGCCGTCTCTTTTGGCATGATGAGCAGATAAAATCTTTAGAAGAATTAGGCATGCCGGATCATATTAGTGCAGAGGTGCGCAGGCTATTGGCACGCCCACATGGGTTACTGCTTGTGTGTGGGCCCACAGGGTCTGGTAAAAGTTCTACCTTGTATGCATTATTGCAAGAACTTAATGGAGAAGAGGAACAAATTATTACCTTGGAGCATCCAGTGGAACGTATCGTAGAAAAAGCTGTTCAAATTGGTGTACAGCCACAGATTGGTATGACTTTCAGTAAGGGATTGCGTGCTATTTTACGGCATGACCCAGATACCATAGTGGTTGGTGAAATTCGCGATCAAGAAACAGCACAGTTAGCGGTACAGGCAGCACTCACAGGGCATCGGGTGCTATCCACAATTCATACAAACCATGCCCTAGGCGTAGTGGAACGATTGGTGGATATGGGGGTGGAAGAGTATCTAGTGCGTGCCACTTTGACTGGTGTTATCTCGCAACGATTGGTGCGCACTCTAGTAGATGGAGCGTATCATGGTCGCTGTGGATTGTATGAGTTACTAGCCATTCCAAATTATGATTGCCATTGGCAACAGTTAGATTCCTACTTACTTTGTTCTTTAGAAGAGTCTGCACGTCGAGCCATCGAGGAAGGGTTGACTACGGATGAGGAAGTTCGTCGTGTGGGGGTAGTACTATGATTTTGTCACAGGTATTGCACGAAGCTATTAAGCGAGGAGCCACAGATATTCATGTACAAAGTGGTACTGTCTTTTGGCGCTTAGGCATGGATGTAGTACCTACGGAATACGAATTATCTGATGAAGACATGCTAACGTTTCTAACCGACCAAGTACCTACCATATCGGATACTATGATGTCCTATGATGGAGCCATGACCTTTGAAGGCTTACGCATTCGAGTGCATCTATTCCGTTGGCGTTCTGGTTGGGGCGGTACCTTGCGTATTTTGTATCCACCAAAAACAGGGCTAGACACTTCGGAAGAGGGCAATTTATTGCGCCGTATCTCTTCTTTTAAAGAGGGGCTGGTTATCATCGCTGGTGCCACTGGTTCAGGAAAATCTTACACTCTTACCTCTTGTTTAATGCATATCAATGAAAGTATGCGCCGTCATATTATTACGTTAGAAGATCCC
Source organism: uncultured Veillonella sp. (assembly GCA_963522415.1). Lineage (GTDB taxonomy): Bacteria > Bacillota > Negativicutes > Veillonellales > Veillonellaceae > F0422. The sequence continues at coordinate 7,935 of CAUQZV010000046.1, forward strand.
ATTGAATATGTCTTAGACCATCAACTGTCCTTGATACATCAACGGGAATTGCATACACACTTTCATCATATGGCGGACGGTATCCGAGATGCGTTGCGAGAAGATCCAGATGTGATTTTAATCGGTGAGGTACGGGATAGGGAAACCTTGGAAGCAGCACTACATGCGGCGGAAACGGGGCATCTCGTATTTGCTACCTTGCATACGCAACGTGCTACTATGTCCATCAATCGGATGATTTCTATGTTCCCTGCACACCAACAAGAAGAAGTGCGGACGCAGCTTTCACAGATATTGCGAGCTGTCATCTGCCAACGACTGGTTGTTATCGATGATAGATTTATACCGGTGCGAGATATTTTGATTAATACCCCAGCAGTGGCAAATTTGATACGGCAACGAAAGGAGCCGCAAATTGTATCCTTGCAAGAAACGCAAAGACCGATGAAAACATTGGAAATGGCAGTCGCTGAGTTGCGGGCTATCTATGGTTCATCGCCAGTATTAGAGTCTGTATTACAGGTAAATTAGTGGAGAACATCTATGAGTTGGTATACCTATGAAGGATTTTCGACGGACAAAAAAATAGTGTCAGGCAAAGTATGGGGTGATTCAGAAGAAGAAGTGCAGGCAAAGCTAGCCTATCAATCCATAACGCCGATTCACTTGGAATGTGTTGTGGGGAAGGAAAAAAAGAAACAATGGAAAACAGCTCATATGATTCACTTTGCCTATCGATTGCATATGTTGTTGGGTGCAGGTATATCGTTACGAAAAGCCTTAGATATGATGACCAATACGAAAGGATCTACTATCCCCTATGAAGATATTCGTGAAGATGTAGGACGTGGTATGGCATTGTCAAAAAGTTTAGCCAAGTACCATTGCCCTGTCATTGTTACAACTATACTGGAAGCGGGTGAAGCATCAGGAACCTTAGTGGAATCCTTAGGTATGATTCAAAGCATGTATGAAGAGGAGCACCGATTGCGACAACAATTGGTATCAGCCATTACGTATCCTTCTTTTTTGGTAGCACTGATGATGATATTTGTAGGGGTAGCAGTAGGGTTTATTTTACCTCAATTTAAATCTGTTTTCGAAAGCATGCAAATCGAATTACCACCTCTTACAGCAGCGCTTTTTACAGGGGGCACTTGGTTACAACAAAAAGGAGTATATCTCTTGGTTGCTTTACTAGCATTGGGTATGGGGTTGTGGAAATTGTACCAACGAGAATCTGTGAAGTTTAGCGTACATCGTAAGGTTTGGCTATGTATGGCAAAAAGGGAATGGCTTATGGCGTATACGCTGGTACGTATGTGTCAGATTTGGAAGCTACTGTTAAAAAGCGGGATACCTTTGTTGCAATTGTTGGATATGACAGAATCGCTGTGGGGCAACCGTTGGGCTAGCACTTTGCAAAGAGAGGTGAAAATACGTATATCTCAAGGGCATGGATTTACGGATTCATTAGAAGAGGTGCAATTAGGAACTTCTTTTGTATGGGATTTGCTTCGTATTGGAGAAGAAACGGGTGACCTAGAAAGTATGTTAGATCAAGGGCATACGTACTATAAAGGAATTTTGGAACGGACTGTGAAACGAGGAGAACAATTATTAGAACCTATTATGCTCAGTATTATGGGCAGTATAATCGCTTTACTTGTGGTAGCAGTAATGCTACCGATGTTTAATTCAATTTCAGCTATTCAATAGGAGGAAGTATGGAAGCACTTCGACAACGTTTGTCCTTACGACAACGTAAGCAACAAGATGGATTTACATTAGTGGAATTAATGGTTGTGGTGGCAGTCATTGCCATTTTAGCATCCTTAGCAATGCCACAATTTTTAAATGCCTCAAACAAGGCGAAGGAAGCGAAAGTTAAATCGGATGTCACAACGATTTCCAACGCAGCACAGCTGTATATGATGGAACAATCTACGGATACAGTACCGACTGTAGATACATTGTACAAAGAAGGGTATTTGACAGAACATGTGAAAACTCCTAAAGGGGGAGAGTACACAATCACCAGTGTACAAAATGAAGGTGGTAAAGGTAAACATATTGCTGTCACAGCACCTGATGCGGACAATTAATTAGTAGAAGGAAGAGGGAAATATGGAGTATGTGCTAGGAGGTATTGCTGGTGTCACAGGAGTTGCAAGCCTCTATCTCATTGTTTCTTGGACCTATATGAAAACACATAGTATGTGGTGCCTTATGTCCATCTTTGCTCATATCATAGGGACAGTAGGGCTTTGCTATGCCTATCAAGTCGGATACATTATGAATATCTATGAACTGGGACTTCTTTATATGCTGGAGGTAACGCTCTTTTGGGGATCAACCATCGATAAGCTATATTATATTCTTCCCGATGAGGGAGCTATTCTAATTTGTATATGTGGATTTGTTTACCAGTGGATAGGTAATGGTGATGTGCTGATGATAGTCATCAATGCTCTCTGTATGGGCGGATTGTGGTGGTCATTACGGTGGTTTAGCCATGGTGGTGTGGGACTGGGTGACATCAAATGGTTGATGGCCATTAGTTGTTGGCTCACATCAGGGGAATGCTTGGCATTATGCGGACTTTCCTCTGTCATTGGTATCTTGTACAGTTGTGTGTGGCGTGTTACATCTCCGAATCATACCTATATTCCCTTTGGCCCTTCTTTCAGTGTGGCAACGATGCTACTATTCATCTATCCTTTTGAGAGGTGGCTATGATGAAAGTAGTTAGGCACACAGAAACAGGCTCCTTGTTAGTGGAAGTCTTGCTATATATGACGATTTGCTCTCTTATCATCGGCATGGTGTTGCTCTTAAATAATGGAGAACAACGAGAGTACTACCATTTTGATCGAGAAGGACGCATTTTATTTGCGCATATCAAGCGTATGCAGATAGCTACCTTATATGGGAATTTACAGCGTATTAGCGGCGGTAATCGTATAGTATTAGACGGAACTAGATATGGATATATCAATGCCTCTAATACCATGGTCTATCGTGAGTTACCTCCCTCTATGCATATTGAATTTACAGGTACATCTCAGGTGTTGCGCTTTGCAGGTCATAAGGGGGTAGGGAAAGTGTTTACCGTCACCTTAGTGGATTCTGTGATTCGCTATAAACGAACCTTTATTTTTGCTCGACAATCTGGGCGTATACGTTGGGAGGAATCAAAATTTTGAAAGCACAACAAGAGGGATTTCTCTACATGGATGTATTAGCCTCACTGTTTGTCATGAGCCTATTATGCTCTACTTTATTTGTGCTCATGATGAGCAGTATCCAGCAATATGGGAAAATGATGGAGGAAGATAGAGCACTGCAAGCTATGATTTTATATATGGAAGAGGGGAAAGCTAGTTGGGCAGACAGAAAAACTCTAGAGTCTGATGAACCTCCAAGTGTAGGGACTACAAGCTTTCAAAGGATAGTGGAAGAACATCGAGATGGAATACAAGTATTGACGGTAATAGCCTATCGACATGGAGAGGAAATACATCGATTCACTACTTATTTGTTGGAACCTACTCAATGAGTTATATGATTGTGTGTGAAATATACAACATAGTGGGAGTCAAATAAAGGAAATATATGATGTGCTATAGAGCGATAACAAAAGATAAGCAGAGAATTGCAGGTTTTCTACTGGTGGAGGCATTAATAGGAAGCCTATTATTAGTGACTATCA